>JAKCEC010000161.1 GCA_021841725.1 Actinomycetes bacterium
CCTGGCGTACCACCCCTCGGCCTTCGCCGACAAGGACGAGTTCGCCATGGACTGGTACTACCCGGTGCTGGCCGGCGCGCTGGTGGGCGAGCGCGCCCGCGAGCGCTTGACGCGCCAGTGGTCGAAGTACGTGCTGGCGGGTCGCGGGGTGCGCTGCGTGTCGAGCAACGACTGGGTGACCGCCGCCGAGACGGCCGAGACCGTCCTCAGCCTCGACGCCGTGGGCTGGCGCTCGCGCGCCCTCGACCTCCTCGCCGAGACCGCGCGACACCGTCACGTGGACGGTTCGTACTTCACGGGGATCGCCTATCCCCAGGGCGTCACCTTCCCCGACCTCGAGACCACGTCCTACACCGCGGCGGCGATCCTCCTGGCGGTCGACGCGGTGACCAACTCCTCGCCCGCCGCGGGTCTCTTTCGCCACGGGGTCCTGGCCGCGACCCTGGACTGGCCGGAACCGGGGTGCGCGCGCCGGGGTCTAGATCCGCTCTAGCCGGCGCAGGGACCCCTGGCGCGAGTGTTCGCGGAACTCCCCACCGGCGAGGGCGGCGAGATAGATCTCGAAGGGGGGACGACCGCCGAGGGACGGGTCCTCGAAGACGTCGTGGATGAGCAGGGTCCCGCCCGGGACCACGCGCGGGGCCCACGCCCGGTAGTCCGCCCAGGCGACGTCGCGTCCGTGGCCCCCGTCGATGAATACGAGGTCGAGGGGGGTGAGCCAGTGCGCGGCGACCACCCGCGAGGGGCCCACCAGACCCACCACCACCTCCTCGAGGCCGGCGCGCGCGATGTTGCGCTGCCAGTGCGGCAGCGTGTTGAGGCGGCCGTCGACCGGGTCGACGAGTTCCTCGTCGAAGTACTCCCACCCTCGCTGGTTCTCTTCCGAACCGTGGTGGTGGTCGAGGGAGTAGAGGGCGCAGTCGAGGGACTCGGCGGCGGCGCCGAGGTAGATGGTCGACTGGGCGCACCACGCCCCGATCTCGAGCCACGTGCCCCCCCGGCGTTGGGCGAGTCCCGCGTCGTAGAGCGCGCGCCCCTCGTCGGGGGGCATGAAACCCTTGACGTGCGCCGCGAGGGCCAGGAGGGTCTCGGCGCGGCTCACGCGGTGGCGAGGCGCACGAAGGTGTACACGCCCAGGGCGAGGAAGATCAGGCCACCGCCCACGCGGATCTTGGCCAGGGGGACGACGCGCTGCAGGGCCCGCCCGGCGAAGGCCCCGAGGAACGCGACGGCGATGAGGGCGAGGCTGCAGGCCGCGAACACGTCGAGTGGTTGGTGGAGTTTGGCGGCGAAATTGGCCGCCTGAATCTGGGTGAGGTCACCGAACTCGCCGACGAAGATCACGCTGAAGGCGGTCAGGATCTCCCGTCCCCAGGTGGCGCGGCGCTCCGCGGCGCCGGCGCGCTCACCCTGTTCCTCCTCGACCTTCTCCTTGACCAGGAGGAGGTAGGCGGCGCCGCCGAGGAACAGGACCCCGACGATCACGTCCTTGAGGCGGTGGGGCAAGAGGGTCAAGAGGCCGCCCGCCCCCACCGCGATGCCCATCTGCACCACGAAGCCCGCGCTAGCGCCGAGGGCCACGGCGAGGGGCCGGGCGCGCGAGGACATGACGATGGTCGCGATCATCGTCTTGTCGGGCAATTCCAGGACGAAGATCAGCGCGAAGACCCCGAGGAGGGCACCCACGCTCACGCCCGGGTCCTAGAACTGCGTGCGCAGGGCCGCCGCGAAGGCCAGTCCCACGCGCATGCGCTCGAGGTACTGCTCGACGGTGCGCTGATCGCCCCCGAGGGGGTGGGCGTGGTGAAAGGCCGCCACCTCGGCGGCGAAGTCGCCGTCGTGCACGAAGGTGGGGATGCCGACCGTGAGGCGCAGCATGAGGTTCGGCGGGAACCGGGCGGTGGCCTCGTCCCAGCGTTGGCTCACCGCGCGCCAGGCCGCGGGGCCGACGACCGGGTTCGCGCTCAGCATTCCGAGCACGAGCGGTGCGTCCTGGACCCGGAACTCGTGAAAACAGCGCTCGATGACGTCGCGGGCGACGTCCTGGTCGGGGAAGTCGCACAGGGCGTGCAGGTAGCGCAGCTCGTCCTGGGGCGTCGTCGCGCGCGCGTGGCGATCGAGGAACGTCGCGTAGTCGCCCGGCCGGTTCTGGTGGGCCACGACGCGCAAGATGGTGCGCGCGAGGTCGCCGTCGAGGGTGTGGGCCTCGAAGCGGCGTACGGCTTCACTCTGGATACCCGGGTCCTCGGCGATGACCCCCAGGGTGGCGATCACCGTGGCGCGCAGTTGGGGCGTGAGTTCCCCCTCGCCGGGTAGCGCGTCCCACCCGAGGCGGGCGAACGGCGGCGCGAAGAGTTCGCGCACCTGGGCCACCAGCGCGTCGTGCGCGGCACCCTCGAGGGCCCGGTGCGCCAACGCCACGGCACTGGCCACGGTGCCCCAGGGGTTGGGTTCGTTGCGCGCGCCGAGTCCGCGCGCGGCGGTGAGGAAGTCCGCCCAGGCGATCTGACCGGCCAGCAGCCCCGCCCACGAGTCGGCGATGAGGGTGGCGCGCTCGAGTTCCTCGAGTTCGTCGAGGTGCTCGCTCAGGGCGGTCAGTTCCGCGGTGGCGTACCGGGTGCGGTAGACCCCCGAGCCACCGGCGTTCACGACGACGGGACCCGCGCCGCGCAACGGCAGACTCTCGGGTCCCAGGAGGTGGCGCTCGAGGGGGCCGTCGGGGAGGGTGCGGGTGAGCACGGGGACGAGCCACTCCTCACCGATGGCGCTGGCCCCGGTGGGCTCGTCGTAGGCGAAGGGGGTCTGGGAGAGTCGACCCTCACTCAGGGTGACCAGGGGGTGGCCGCCCTGGAGGATCCAGGTGTTCATCATGTCGCGCACCGGGTGGCCCGAGGCCTCCTCGAGGGCGTCCCAGAGGTCGGTGGTCACGGTGTTGGCGTACGCGTGTCTGGCCAAGTAGCGACGGATCCCGTCGCGAAACACCTCGTCCCCCAGGTACTGCTGGAGCATGCGCAGGACCGAGCCGCCCTTTTGGTACGTGAGGATGTCGAACATCCCGCGCGTGTCCTCGGGCGAGACGACCTCGTACTCGATGGGCCGCGTCGAGTGAAGTCCGTCGATCTGCAGCGCGGCGTCGCGGTCGATACCGAAGTCCACCCACATTCGCCACTCGGGCTTGTAGGCGTCGGCGCACAGCGTGGCCATGAAGGTGGCGAACGCCTCGTTCAGCCAGATGCCCTCCCACCACTCCATCGTCACGAGGTCGCCGAACCACATGTGGGCCGTCTCGTGGCAGATGACCTCGGCCACCCGCTGGCGCTCCAGCAGCGACGAGGTCGCCGGGTCGATTAACAGGGCGGACTCGCGGTAGGTCACGAGACCCAGGTTCTCCATCGCGCCGAAGGAGAAGTCGGGGATGGCGACC
>JAKCEC010000162.1 GCA_021841725.1 Actinomycetes bacterium
TGTCGAATCTCCTGGCCAAACTGGGCTTTCAGCGGCGCACGGAAGCCGCCCTCTTCGCGCAGCGCCAATTCGACCGCGACCGCCACGACTAGTCGACGCGCGCGGGCGTCAGGCACCGCGGGCGTCGCGCACCCGACGATCGGCGCGGGGTCGGTGCTACCTCTGACGCGCGGCGCGCTCGAGGTACTCCTGGTAGGCCCCGCGGTCGTGGGTCAAGAACGCGTTTCGACCCGGCGTGCCGCTCTGGCCCAGGGCCACGAAGAATCGAGCGACGCGCGAGCGCCGACCCGCCCACTGCGCGGCCACTGACGTGGTCGCCGGTGCCGGTGCCGTCACGACGCGACGGCTCCCCGGGGTGGCGGGGTGCTCGACGACGAAGTCGACGAGTGGTGCGTCATTTCGTTTGGTGTCCACAATGCTCACGGTGGTTGTCCCTTCTCGACGTGAGATCCAGGATCCCCCCACTTCTCTACGAAGCGTCGCCTGAAGCCAATTCCGGTGAAGCGCGCGGACCCGACGCCGAGCGCCGGGGACGAGATACTTCGTTGTCAGTCTATCATTAATACTGATGAATATTCCCTGAACATCTATTCTAAAGATGTATCACCGCTATCGAACGCGGTGATGGCCCCGTACGGACGTGACGGGCCCCGGCGCGGGGAGGGTGGGCGCACTGCGGTGGTCCCGCGCGGGACCGCGCGATCACGCGAGGGTGAAGACTTCGGGGCCGTCGTCGGTGACGGCGATGGTGTGTTCGAAGTGGGCCGAGAGTTGACCGTCGCGGGTCATCACCCCCCAGCCGTCGTCGAGGACGTAGGTCTCGTAGCTTCCGGCGTTGACCATGGGCTCGACCGCGAAGACCATGCCCTCCTTCAACGTCGGACCGGGGCTGCCGGGCCAGTAGTTCGGCACCTGGGGGCTCTCGTGCATCGCCGTGCCGATGGCGTGCCCCACGTACTCACGCACCACCGAGAAGCCCGCGGCCTCGGCCACGCTCTGCACGGCGCGACCCACCTCGTGGAGACGATTACCCTTGTGCAGCTGTTCGATCCCGGCCCACATCGAGCGTTCGGTCACCTCGATGAGGCGGGCCGCGAGATCACTGATCTCGCCCACGCCGGCGGTGTAGGCCGCGTCGCCGTGGTAGCCCTCGACGATGGCGCCGCAGTCCACCGAGATGATGTCACCCTCGCGCAGCACGTACTCGCCGGGGATACCGTGCACGATCATGTCGTTGGGACTCGTACAGATCACCGCCGGGAACCCGTGGTAGTTGAGAAAATTCGACCGCGCACCCCGCTTCGCGATCACCGCCGCGGCGACCTCGTTGAGTTGCCCCGTGGTCACGCCGGGGCGGATGGCGGCGCGCGTGGCCTCGTGCATCTCGGCCACGACCTTGCCGGCCTTGCGCATCTTGTTCAGTTCGTCGGCCGAGCGCCTCACGCCAGGCCCCGTTCGGCCAGCACCTCGAGGATGTCCGCGGTGACCTCCTGGGGGTCCTGATCGCCCTCGACGCGCACGAGGAGGCCCCGCTCCTCGTAGAACGAGAGCAGGGGGGCGGTGTCGCGCTCGTAGACCTCGAGACGTTGCATGATGGCTTCGGGCATGTCGTCGGCGCGTTGCACGACGTCGCCCCCGCAGTTCGAGCACGTGCCCGAGATGGCCTCGATGTCGGTGTCGCGGTAAATGGCGCCGCACTCCTGGCACACCCGCCGCGACGACAGGCGCGCGGCCACCAGGGCGTTGGCGACGTCGAGGTTGATGCAGAGTTTGACGCCGTCGGCACCCAGGATCTCGTCGAGGGCCCGGGCCTGCCCCTCGGTGCGCGGATACCCGTCCAACAGCGCGCCGCGCGCGGCGTCGGCGTCGGCGAAGCGCGCCTCGACCAGACGGTTGACCAGTTCGTCGCTGACCAGCTGTCCGGCCGCCAAGATCGACGCCACCTCGAGTCCCACCGGCGTGGCGTCGCGCACCGCGGCGCGCAGGATGTCACCCGTCGACACGTGCGGTACACCCAGGTGCTGCGCCAAGCGCCGACACTGAGTGCCCTTACCGGCGCCCTGCTTACCGAGGACGACGACGATCACGCGTGCTGGCATCACTACTTCTTCAGGAAACCTTCGTAGTTGCGCATCATCAATTGCGAGTCAATCTGCTGCATCGTCTGCAGGGCCACGCCCACCGCGATGAGCAACGTGGTGCCGTAATACGGGAACTTGTTGATGTTCCACAGCGCCATCAGGATGCTCGGGATCACCGCGACCGAGGCCAAGAACAGCGCCCCGACGACCGTGAGACGGCTGAGCATGCGAGAGAAGTACCGTTCCGTGGGCTCGCCCGGGCGGATACCCGGAACGAAGCCACCCTGCTGGCGCAACTGCTCCGCCTGCTGGTGCGGCTCGAAGGCGATGTAGACGTAGAAGAACGTGAAGGCCAGGATGAGGATGAAGTCCGACGCGATGTAGAAGAAACTGGTGGGCCGCAGCGAGGAGTTGACGAAACTCGTGAAACTGGCCCAGGGCACGATGTTCGACAACAGCACCGGGATGTAGAGGACCGAGGAGGCGAAGATGATCGGGATCACGCCCGACTGGTTCACCTTGAGCGGAATGTAGGTGGAGTTCCCGCCCATCTCCTTGCGGCCGACCACCCGTCGCGCGAAGGTCACGGGGATGCGTCGCTGACCCTGGTCCATGAAGACAATGAAGAACAGCAGCGCGACCGAGACCACCAAGATGATGAAGAACTTGGCGGGTCCGCCCTCGCTCCAGACCGCGCGGCCGCCCGAGGGCAGACCGGCCACGACGTTCGCGAAGATCAAGAGACTCATGCCCTGACCGATGCCCCGCTGGGTGATGAGTTCGGCGAGCCACATCACGAAGCCCGTACCCGCGGTCATGATGATCACCATGAACAGACCGAGCCACAGGTTGAACTTGGGGATCAGGTCGATGTTGAAGCCCAACAGCGCCTGGTCGTGGCCGTGGAAGGCGTAGACCAGACCGGTGGACTGCAGCAGCGCCAGGCCGATGGTCAGGTACCGCGTCGTCTGGGTGATGCGCTTTTGACCCTCGGGTCCCTGATCGCGCCACTCGGCGAGTTTGGGGATCACCGTAGTGAGCAACTGAATCACGATGGAGCTGGTGATGTAGGGCATGACGCCCAGGCCGAAGACGGCCAGGCGCGTGAGGGCGCCGCCCGAGAAGAGGTTCAAGAAGCCGAGCACGCCACTCGCCCCCGCCTTGGACTGCAGCAGACTCACCTGGGACCAACTGACCCCGGGGATGGGGAGGTTGGCGCCCAGCTGGTACAGGCAGATGATGGCGATGGTGAACAGGACCTTGTTGCGAAGGTCCGGGACCCGGAAGATGTTCGAGAGACGCCGCAGCACGGACGAACTCTACCGGTTCT
>JAKCEC010000163.1 GCA_021841725.1 Actinomycetes bacterium
GTCGATTCTGGCCTGCAACTGCACCAGCATCGAAGCGACCGCTTGCAGCGCGTTGAGTTCGGCCTGCACCCAAGTGTGCTTGGTGAAGTGCAAGAAGCCCAGGACCCCCCAGGTACTGTCGTGCATCAGCAGTGGCACGGCCGCGCCGTAGGTCGCGCCCATGCCGGTCGCTTCCTCCACGTGCGCCAGGTACTTCTCGATGCCCGCCATTGATTCGACGTTGGCGAGGTACTCCTCGTAATCGTCGACGCCCGGGAGGTAGGGTCCGCGAAGGTCCCGCGTCATCGCGAAGATCGGGTCCGAATCGAAGGGCACCTCCCCGAGCGGATCGGGGTCGGGTACGTTCTCGCGCTGGGGCCACTCAGCTTCCATGATGGACAGGCCCCGTACGTGGTCGTTGCGACGGATGAAGGCCACGTCGGTCTCGAGGAATTCACACAGTTCCCTGACGGTCCAGTGCAGGACCTCCCGTCGAGTGGACGTGGTTGCCGACATCAGACGCTCGGCGACCTTGGCGACCAGTTCGTCCAAGCGCTGCTGGAGTAGCAATTTGTTCTCGCGCAGCAGTTGGGCGGCGACGTGGCTGAGCAGTCCACCGAAGCCTCGGCCGAGGGATCGCTCCCTCGTCGACCACACGCGGCCCTCACGCGCCACGATGAGTGCCCCCACCACCACGCCCTTGCGCGCTTCGATGGGGTTGACGAGCACGCCCCACTCCACGCCACCCACCACGGTGGCGAGGTCGTCGATCATCTCGGGCGTCGCCAGCAATTCCTTGACGAGGTGAACGATGCGTTCGAACGCGCCCGCCACCCCGTCACTGACGAGTGGCTCCATTTCGAGACCCTCGAAGGGTTCGTCACCGACCGTGACAATGGCCACGATTTGGGTGCCGGGGATGACTTCGAGCAACGTCTCGACGACGAGTCTGGTCTCTTCACCCGATTTCATGTTGTCTCCGCCGACCAGGTACAACGAACCGTCACACGACGGGAACGTCCGCTTCTCGGCGAAGGTGACACCCCGTACATGTCTTTCATCACCAAATACTAGGACCCCTCGGTCCCCCGGCCACCAGAAGATTTCCCAGGATTCATAAGAATTTTATCAGTTTCCGTAGGCCTGCAGACCGATTTCAATGTCCGTCGTGTCGAACTGGCGACTCAGGGAATGCTCCAGGGGTAAACGCACACTTTGCACACTCGGCGCATCGGCCTGAAAGACCCGCAGGACCATGGCGAGGGCTTCGGTGTCGGCGATATCGAGCAGGCTACGGAAGCGCTCGGCGTGGTCCACCAACTCATTGACTCGTCGCTCGCCGGCCAATTCGGCCATCTCCTCCTCCGACGTCGCGAAGAGGTAGAGGGGCGAGACCGGTTGCATCGCGAGACCGAAGCGCTCGCCGAGCAGCCACAGTCGTTCCATCGCGGCGCCGGCGCGGACGTAGCCCTGGGGCTCCACGCGCGGGGCCGTCACGACCATCACCCCGGAACTCGACGTGACCGCCATCTGCGTGCGCAACCCGAGGACCTGACCCGCGCGCCAGTCCCGCAAGTTCTCCATCACGTCGGGCCGGCCCAGCAGCTGCATCAGACCCAGCGAGGTCGGATCCACTTCGAGGGTTCGCACGTCGAGACCCTCTTCGAGCGAATCGGCCCCCGGCCAGCGCACCTCGCGCATCATCTCGCGGTGGATCTCGGGAATGAGGAAACGCAGTCGATCCGCCTCACCGAGGAGGGCACCGAGGGTGACCATCCGCGCGCGCTCGGTGACGACGCGCAACTGGGCGCCCTCTTCTTGGACCGCCCGGGTCATCATCTCCACCTGTGACGGGTCCAACGGGGTCACCTGACCGATTCGTCGATTGGTCGAACGACTGAGGAGATAGGGCTCGAGGAGTTCCAACTCGGGGTCCATGGAGTCGCCGAGGTACAGGGTGGCCACGTGCAGCGACGACCGCGATTCCGGGAAGAGTTGCACTCGGCCGACGCGGTGCAGGGCCGCCGCGGCCACGCGCGCGTTGAAGAGTGCCGCGCCGATTGACAGATAACTCGCTCGGTGGTGCACGTCCATCTTCGACGTACGCTCGGGCACCAGGTAGAAACGGACTTCCGTGTCGTCGGCCTCGAAGCGCCACGGCTGGACGTTGCCCCCCGAGGGCGCACGCCGGGCGGCGTCGACGATTCGGTCGATGGGGTCGAGACTCGTGGTGGGTGGGTCCACCGGGGGAGGTGTCCGCAGCGCCAACTGCAGCGAGTGGTCGACGGTGACCGGTTCGATCCCGGCGAGCACCTCGTCGATGTCGAAGCGCACGCGACCCGAGGGCAGTTCGCCCAAACCGAATCGACGTACCGCCGCGGCCACCGTCGCCGCCCCGAGGGTCACCTCGCTCGCCAATTGGGGCCATCCGCTGATGGTGTGACCCAACTCCAACGCCGAGGCGGCCGCGCGCGCCGAGACGTCGGCCACCCCCAAGAGCTGCAGCACGAAGGGGCCCTTCTGCTCGGTGGTGAGCCCGGCCAGCTTCTCGTAGGTCATGTCCCCGAGCAGTCCGTGAAAGACCGGGCGATGCGGCTCGAGGTCGAAACGCTCGACGTCCAAGACGCCGCGATCACTCGTCTCCATTACCACGGCGATGCCGCGTTCGCGCGCCGCCTCGCGCACCAGGAACTTGATGTCGAGGGAGTCGCACTCCTCGATAATGAGGTCCAGCCCGTCGATGAAGCGGACCAGGTTCTCGGGCGTGATGCCGTCGGTGAACGTGGTCACCGGCAGGTACGGGTCGATCTCGGCGACGCGGCGAGCGAGCACGACGGCCTTGTTGACCCCGAGGTCCATGACGCCCGCGGGGATGCGGTTCAGATTGGTCAATTCGATGTCGTCGAAATCCGCCAATCGGAGCTCGCCGACGATCCCCTCCATCGCCAGGACGTGGGCGATGGAGTGCCCGGCGCTCGCCCCGATCACGCCCACGCGTAGTCCGCGCAACGTCGTCTGCTCCCTCTTCGTCAATTTGTTGCGGTTACGGTTCAGGCGCAGTAACTCAAAACTCCGTGGCCCGAGCAGGCGCACCACGGCGCGACGCCACGGGTAGTAGATCCACCGCTGGCCGTCGCCCGCGACGTCGTTCGCCGCGAGGTCGACGAGGGCGTCGAGTTGGGCCCGCTGTTCCTCGTCGCGGTCTAGGATCTGCAACGACGAGTCCTCCCGCAAGACGCGCAGGACCTCGCGCGGCGCACGGCGGGTCACGTCCAGTACCAGGGGCTTCCACGCCTGGTACTGCGGGGTCTGCGCGTCGATCGCCGCCACCGAGGACGACGGGCCCCGCGAGAGTTGCTCCGCCTCTCGACGGTACGCCAGCTGATTCTCCGGGGTGCTGAGTTCGTAGCTCAGGTTTCGTCGGTAC
>JAKCEC010000011.1 GCA_021841725.1 Actinomycetes bacterium
TCCGCGTCAGGTCCGCGGTCAAGGTGTACTCGCCGCGAACTCGATCGGGCAACAGATTGGGCATAATTCACACGTCCTTTGGTCGTCCCAATCTTCACACCATTCCCGCCGGAACGCGACCCCCCCCCCACGCGCGCGGCCCCCCGTCGCCAGACCGGGGGAAGGTGACCAAGGTCACCACCTCGCCCCCGGCCACGCGCGGTACCCTTCGAGACATGATTGTGTGCGTGCCCGTAACCGACGACGGACAAGTGGACCCGCGCTGGGGACGCGCTCATCGCGTCGCGGTGGCGCGGGTCGCGGATCACCAGATCGCCGCGTGGCAGGAGATCGAAGTCGACTGGGACCGGCTCCACGACGAGGGCTCCCCCGCCCAGCACCACGCGCGCGTGGCTCGTTTTCTCCTCGAGCACCACGTCGAGCGGGTGATCGCCCATCACGTCGGTGACGGCATGGTACGAATGCTGGGCACCATGAAGATCCCGCTCGACCTCGAGGCCGCCGGCGACGCTCGCGAGGCCGCCGCGCGCGTCGACTAAGCCGCGTTCAGCGGCGCGTCGGCAGCGCCAGGGGCGTGGCGTCGCTCAGCGCCTCGCGCGCGTGGTAACTCGAGCGCGTGAGGGGTGAGGATTGCACGTGCGCCAGTCCCGCGCGGCGCCCCCGTTGGGCGAGGTCGTCGAATTCCGCCGGCTCCCAGTAGCGCGCCACCGGCAGGTGGTTCGCCGTGGGGCGCAGGTACTGGCCGATGGTCGCGATCGACACCCCCACCGCGGCCAAGTCGACGAGCACCTCCTCCACCTCGTCCGCCGTCTCCCCGAGTCCCACCATCATCCCGGACTTGGTGGTCAGTCCGGCGGCCACCGATCGCGCCAGAACGGCGAGCGAGCGATGGTACGCCGCGCTCGGACGCACCGCGCGTTGCAGGCGCGCCACGGTCTCCATATTGTGATTCAACACGTCGGGGCGAGCGTCGATGATGAGCTGCAGCGAGTCCCGGTCCCCCTTCAAATCACTGATCAAGACCTCGATATTGGTCTCGGGCGATCGCTCGCGGACGGCACGGATCGTGTCGGCGATCGCCCCGGCGCCACCGTCGGCCAGGTCGTCACGCGCGACGCACGTGATGACCGCGTGGCTGAGCCCCAAGCGCACGACCGCCTCGGCCACCCGTGCGGGCTCACTCGGGTCCAGGGCCAGGGGCTTACGCGTGTCGATGAGACAGAAGCCGCACGCGCGCGTGCAGCGCTCGCCGTTCACCATGAACGTGGCGGTACCGCTCTGCCAGCATTCGAAGATGTTGGGACAACCGGCCTCTTCGCACACGGTGGTCAGGCGCAGGTCCTCGGTGAGGGTGCGCAGGCTCTGGTACTCCGTGCCCATGTGCGCCTCGATCCGCAGCCACTCGGGCTTACGCGCCGTGATCGCGACGGCGTCGTCGGGGTTCACGCCCGCGCGGCGCAAGCGACGAATCATCGGTCGTTCGTCGGAGGTGCGCGCCGCGGAACGGTCCACGCGCGCCACGCGCTCGTCGCTCCCGAGACGGATCGCGAGCTCCTGGCCCAGGCGCTCTTCCACCTGCGCCTCGGTGACGTCGAGGCCCAGCGACTTCATCGAACCCACGGGCTTGTCCGGGATGCCGCACGGAACGATGGCGGCGAACCCCGCTAGGTCGATGTCGACGTTGAGCGCGACGCCGTGCAGGCTGCGCCGTTCGCCGCGGGCGTTGCGCACGGTGCGCACGCCGACGGCGGCGATCTTGTGCGGACGCGTGTCGAGTCGCGCCCAGACGCCCGGATAGCCCTCGAGGCGGCCAATCTCACCGAGTCGGCCCTCGGGGTCGAAGGCCCGCACCGTGGCGATGACGGCGTCCTCCAGGCGACCCACGTGTTGACGACCCGACCCCGGGTCGTCGCGGACCGTCACCACCGGCCACGCCACCGCCTGCCCGGGGGCGTGGTAGGTGACGTCGCCGCCACGATCGGTCGTGACCACGTCGGCGTCTAACGAATCCGCCGGCACCAAGAAGTGGTCCTCTTGGGCGCGGACCCCACGCGTGTAGGTGGGCGGATGCTCGAAGAGTAAGACGTAGTCCTCCGTCGATTCGACGAGGGCGCGCTGCAGGGCGTCGGCCTCGGCGAAGCTCACCCGCCCCCAGTGCCGACGACGCAGCACTATCGCTCGCTCCGCACGTCGAGGCCCGCCAGCAACTCCCCCACCCGCTCGAGGTACCGGGTGGCCCCCGCCGCGTCACAGACCCGGTGGTCGAACGTCAGACCCAGGATCACGCGCCGACCCACCTCCACGCTCGCGACCCCCTCACGGGTGACCACGACCGGAACGCGGCGCACCGCGCCGATACTCAATACCGCCACCTGGGGCTGGATGATGATGGGCTCGCTCCACAGCGTGTTCGCGCTGGTCGCCGCGGCGACCGTGAAGGTGCCGCCCATGAGGTCGTCCGCGTTGAGTTGGCGCGAACGCACGCGCTCGTCCAGTTCGGCGCTGCGCCGGGCCAAGGCGCGCAGGGTGAGGCCCGCGGCGGCGTGGACCACCGGCACCAACATCCCGTCGTCGTCGACGTGGCGGGTGAAGCCCACCGAGATGGTCCGGTGCAGTGTCAATTGGTCGTCGGCGTAGGTGGCGTTCAAGTATTCGAACTCGGCCAACGCCCGCACCGCCGCGATGGTCACGAGCGCCTCGTCGGTGATGGCGAAGCCCTCTCGCGTCTCGCGCCCGAGCGCGTCCAGCGCGTCGACCACCCCGGCGTCCACCTCCACCGCCACGAAGCCGTGGGGGGCCGAGAGCACCGAGACGCTCATGTGCTGGCCCATGCGACGTCGACCGTTGGACAGCGCGACCACGACTTCCTCGGTCGGTCCCTGGGCCACGGCGCGCTCGGCGTCGCGACGGGTGATCGCCCCGCCGGTGCCGGTGCCGGCGACCGTCGAGGGTTCCACCCCGCCGTCCATCAGGATCCGCCGCACCACGGGCGAGACGACGACGCCGTTGGCGGTGACGGCCTCAGACGTTGTCGGTCGGGGCGCGTTCGTGGCCGCGGCGGGGGCCGGGGCGCTCGTCGGCGCCGCGGTCGCGGCCGTCGCGGCGGGCACGGCGCCCTCGTCGATGACCGCCACGCGGGCGCCGGTCTGGACCGTGTCGCCCTCCTCGGCGAGGATCTGCGTCAAGACGCCCGCCGCGGGCGACGGCATCTCGGAGTCGACCTTGTCGGTCGACACTTCAAAGAGTGGTTCGTCGCGGGCGACGGCGTCGCCCACCTTCTTGAACCATTGGGTGATGATTCCTTCGGTGACCGACTCACCCAACGACGGGAGGGTGACGTCAGCCAAGGTGGATACCTCGTCCCGCCAACGCCAGCAACGTCTCGCCGAAGGTCTCCGACAACGACGGGTGCGGCTGGATGAGCGCGGCCGCCTCTTCGGCGGTGGCCTCCCAGTTCACGGCGTAGTACCCCGCGCCGAGTTGCTCGGTCACCCAGGGTCCGGCCATGTGCACCCCGAGAATCTGCCCGGCGGTCCCGTCGGCGCGCTTCTCCGCGATGATCTTCACCACACCCTCGGTCTCGCCGATGATCTGCGCGCGGCTGTTGCCACTGAAGGGGTCCTTCTTCACGACGACGTCGTAGCCGCGTTCCTTAGCGGCGGCTTCGGTCAGACCACAGAAGGCCACCTCCGGATTGGAGTAGATGGCCCACGGGACGCGGTCGTAGTCGACGGGGACCACCGCCTCACCCATGATCGTCTTGATCGTGACGACGGCCTCGGCGAACGCCACGTGCGCGAGTTGGGGCGTGCCCGCCACCACGTCACCGACGGCGAAGACCTGGGGGTTGGCGGTGCGCATGTAGCCGTCGGCCACCACGAAGCCGCGCTCGTTCACCTCCACGCCCGTTCCCTCACCCAGGAGCCCTTCGGTGCGCGGACGACGCCCCACCGAGACCACGACCATTTCGACCTCGACGTCGGCGCCGCCCTCGATCTTGATGGCGGTGGTCTTCTTGGCGGGGGCGTGACCGGTGATCGTGACGCCCGTCTGGATCTCAATGCCGCGCTTCTTGAACGCGCGTTGCACGACGGTCGCCACTTCGCTGTCGCAGCCGGCCAGGATTGAGGGCAGGCCCTCCAAGACGGTGACCCGCGTCCCCATGTCGGCGAGCATCGACGCGAACTCACAGCCAATGGCCCCCCCACCGATCACCGCGGCCGTCGCGGGCAGCGAGGTGAGGTTGAGGAACTCGTCGGAGGTGACGACGAACTTGCCGTCCACGTCGAACCCCGGCAGGGTGCGCGGGACGGAACCGGCGGCGATGATGACGTGGGTACCCTCGAGCAACGCGCCGGCGTCGGCGCCCTCGAGGACGGTGACCCGCTGGCCCGCGTCCAGTCGACCGGTGCCCTCGAAGAGGGTGACCTTGCGACCCTTCAAGAGTCCCGACAGTCCCTTATGGAGGCGATCGACGATCTCGTTCTTGCGGTTCTGGCTCACCGCGAAGTCGACCGCGACGCCCTGGGTGGTGATACCGAAGGCCGCCGAGTGCTCGAGCGTGCGTCGCACGTGGGCGGTCTCGAGGAATTCCTTGGCGGGGACGCACCCGCGGTGCAGGCACGTGCCCCCCACCTTGTCGCGTTCGATCAGGGCGATGTGCAGACCGGCCGCCGCACCGTAGAGAGCGGCGGCGTAGCCACCGGGTCCTCCTCCGATAATGACGACATCGAACTGCTGGACCTCGTGTGCCACGGTGGTTCCCTTCAAAGAGTCTGTTTTGTCCCCCGCGCAATCCTAATGAGTCCGGGCGGTGGTCATCGGCGCTACGCGCTGGAGCGCTGGCCCCGTTGCGAATCGGCCGCCGCGGTGGCGAGGGCGTCCACGAAGTCATTCATGGGATCCCCCGAGTGACCCTTGACCCAGGTGAAACGCACTTCGCGATCGGCGTGCACCACCAGCGGCAACAGGACCTCCCAGAGGTCGCGGTTGGCCACGGGCTGACCCTGGGAGTTCTTCCAGCCGCGTCGCAACCACCCGGCGTGCCACTGGTCGTGAAAACATTTCACGACGTACGTCGAGTCGCTCACGATTTCGAGGGCGCCGGCCGGGTGCGACTGGAGCGCCTCGATGACGGCCAGGACCTCCATCCGCTGATTCGTCGTGTGCGGGGCCGCGCCGCTGGCGTAGGAGTCCCGACCGGCGGCCCAGGCCCACCCACCGGGCCCGGGGTTGCCGCGACAGGAACCGTCGGTGTGGAGACGGATCACGGGTGGCGCGTGATCCACGCGTCGGGATCGTCGGTGAAGCGGGTCACCGACGCCGGCAGGTCGCCGCGGAGGACCTCGCCCAGCGTCACGTGCTCGAGCACCTCGCGCAGGGCCGCCCGCACGGCGACCCACACGTCGCGCAGGTGGGTCGCTTCACCCTCGTACTTGAGTGTCTCGGGACGCAGACCGCGCACGCCGGCCAGTGGCCCCGACACCACGCGCAAGATATCCGCGATCTGGATCTCGTCGGCGTCGCGGGCCAGTCGAAAACCCCCCTCGGGTCCCCGCTGACTCGTCACCAGTCCCCCCCGACGCAGATCCGACATGATCGCGCCCAGGAACTTCGAGGGCAGCTCTTGCTCCTGGGCGAGGTGCTCGGCGCTCACCGACGTCGAGCTCGCCGCCAACGTGAGAAGTGCCCTGATGGCGTACTCGGCCTTGGCGGGAATCTGCATTCCCCCATTCTGCCCCACGAAACCGCGCGGGACCGGGTACCTCGGTAAAGTGAGGGTCGTGTCCGACCTCGCCACCCGTTCGCTCTACCTGTGCGTCGGGGTGCGCGAGGACGTGTCGAGTTTCCTGCCCGCCGTCTTGCGCGGCGGGGTGGACCTCGTGCAATTGCGCGAGAAGTCCCTGCCCGACGAGGCGCGACGCGACGCCGCCCGTCGCATGATCCCCGTGTGCCGCGACTTCGGCGTTCCCTTCATCATGAACGACTCGGCCGAATTGGCCTCCGAGGTCGGCGCCGACGGCGTGCACGTCGGCCAGGAGGATGCGTCGGTCGCCCACTGCCGCGAGCTCCTCGGCGACGAGAGCATCGTGGGTCTCTCCACGCACGCCGACGAGGAGTTCGACGCCGGTCTCGCACAACCGGTGACCTACCTCAGCGCGGGCCCCATCGTCGAGACGCCGACCAAGCTCGGCCGCGCCCCCACCGGGCGCGACTACGCCGCCCGCGCCCAGGCGCGTTCGCGGGTTCCGGTCTTCGTCACCGGCGGGGTCACCGACCAGAACGTGGCCGACTTGGTGGGCGCCGGCCTGCGTCACTTCGTGGTGGTTCGCTACCTCACCGAGTCGAGCGCGCCCGAACGCGCGGCGCGAGCCCTTCGCCACGCCCTCGACGAGGCCCTGGCGACGGCTCCGCCCGCGTAGGTCCTAGCGGTGGCGGTCCAGCCACCCGAGCAGCGTGGCCACCATGCGCGGATCGGCGCGCAGTTGGTGCCCCGCCCCCTGGATGATGCGCAGTTCACAGCGCCCGTCGGCCCCGGCGACCAGCAGTCGCGCGTCCGCCACCGGCACCTCCATGTCCTCGGACCCGTGGCCGATGAGTAGCCGACGCGGGGGGATGAGGGCGATGGACCCGACGGGGTCGATGCGCTGGACGTCGTCGTAGAGCGCGTCGGGGTCGAGGAGGTCATCGGGGTCGCCCACCACGCCCGCCACCTGCACCACGCGGTGAAAGTCCTGGGCGTCCCCGCACCACGCGTCGAGGTCCGCCGGCGACGCGAAGGTGGCCACCCCGCGGATCCGGTCGTCGTGGGCGGCCACGTGCAGGGCCAGGGAGCCGCCAAACCCGAACCCCGCCAGCGAGATACGCGGCTCACCCTGGGAGACGCGCTCCACGATCGCCACCAGGTCGTCGCGCCACTGAGAGGCCGAGAAGGTACCCGTGCTGGACCCGACGCCCGAGAGGGTTCCCGTGGCCACCAGCCAGCCCGACTCGTTGGCCAGGTGTTCGGCCAGTTCGGGCAGGAGCCCCGCGGCCTGGCGACCCATGCCCATGGCGCGGGGCAAGCCGTGCACCAGGATCACGACGTGGTTCGCCAGGGGACGGGTTTCGGAGCGCGCCACCCGTAAGTCGAGGACCGACCGACCGCTCGTGATTTGTTCGTGCTCGATCATGTCGCCCCCATCGTAAGTCAGGTCGCGCGCGGCCGGGTCTGCGAGACTCTCCACGTGGAGAACGTCGCCCTGGTGTGGTCCAACGCCGCCGCCGAAGTACACCGCTTCGTCGTCGGCCCCCTCGACAACAACGTGTACGTGGTGCGCTGTCGGCGCACCGGCCGCGCGACGCTGATCGACGCGGCGAACGAGCACGAACGGCTCCTCGCGGTCGCGCGCCGACTCGGCGTCGTCTCGGTGCTCGAGACGCACGGACACGCGGACCACGTCGGCGCCGTGGCCCAGGTACGCGACGCGGGGATCGACGTGTGGGTGCGCCACGAGGACGCCGCGTTGTTACCCGGTTACGATCACCTCCTCGAGGACGACACCGAATTCGCCGTCGGCGACCTGCGACTGCGTACCGTGCACACGCCCGGTCACACCCCGGGTTCGATCTGCTTCGCCCTCGTCGACACGCCGGTGCTCTTCAGCGGCGACACGCTCTTTCCGGGGGGACCGGGGTCGACGAAGTTCGAGGGGGGCGATTTCGCCACGATCATCACCAGCGTCGAGGAGCGACTCTTTCGTCCCTACGGGCCCGACACCGTGGTGTGGCCCGGACACGGGGGCGCCACCACCCTCGGGGTGGAGCGACCCCACCTCGACGAGTGGATCGCACGAGGTTGGTGAGGCGCGCCGCGGCGCCCTCCAGCATGGAACTTTGGCCCTCACCAGTAGGCTGTCTGCCGTGACCACGCCCCTCCTCGAACTTCGAAACCTCCACGCCGAGGCCGACGGTGCCACCATCTTGCGCGGCGTCGACCTGGTGGTGCACGCCGGCGAGGTCCACGCGTTGATGGGGCCCAACGGGGCCGGTAAGTCCACCCTGGCCAACGTCGTCATGGGGCACCCGGGGTACGTGATCACGAGCGGATCGCTGTTCTTCCAGGGACAGGACATCGCCTCGTGGACCCCCGACGAGCGCGCGCGCGCCGGCGTCTTCCTCGCCTTCCAGTACCCCGAGGCGATCAGCGGGGTGTCGGTGGTCCAGTTCCTGCGCCAGGCGATCGCCGCGCGCAAGGGGCTCGACGAGCTCAGCGTCCTCGAGGTGCGCCTGGACCTGATGGAGTGGATGGACCGCCTCGGTATGGACCGGGCCTTCGCCGAACGCCACCTCAACGACGGCTTCTCGGGCGGCGAGCGTAAGCGCAATGAAGTGCTGCAGATGGCCCTGCTCGCCCCGGCCCTCGCCCTGCTCGACGAGACCGACTCGGGACTGGACATCGACGCGCTGCGCATCGTGGCGCGCGGCGTGCGCACGGTGCGTGACCAGCACCCCGACATGGGCGTGGTGGTCGTGACGCACTACGTCAAACTCCTCGAAGAGATCCAGCCCGACCGCGTGCACGTGCTCATCGACGGGCGCATTGAGACCTCGGGTGACGCCTCCCTCGCCCAGACGATCGAGGAACACGGCTACGACGGGTTGCGCCGCCCGGTGAGCCGGTGATGCGCTTCGACCCGAAGCTCGTGCGCGGAGACGTCCCGTTGCTGAACCGAGTGATCAACGGTCGACCGATCACCTACTTGGATTCGGGCGCCTCGTCGCTCACCCCGCGCCCGGTCATCGAGGCCATGGACCGCTACTACCAGCACCATCACGCCAACGTGCACCGCGGGGTCTACCAGACCGCCAACGAGGCGACCGCCATCTACGAAGGCGCGCGCGAGGCCACCGCGCGCTTCTTGAACGCCCCGGGTGGGTCCCCGGAGATCGTGTTCACCAAGAACGCCACCGAGTCCTTCAACCTGCTCGCGCGCTCCTGGGGCGCCACCTTCTTGGGGCCCGGTGACGTCGTGCTCGTGAGCGAGATGGAACACCACGCGAACATCGTGCCGTGGTTCCAGTTACGCGAGACTCACGGCGTCGAGGTGCGCTTCATCCCGGTGGGCGACGACTTCCGCCTGGACCTCAGCCGCGTCGAAGAGGCGATGGCCGGGGTCAAGTTGGTCTCGGTGACCGCGATGAGCAACGTGCTCGGCACCATCAACCCCGTGCGCGCGCTCGCCGACCTGGCCCACGCCCACGGGGCCCTCATCGCCATCGACGGGGCCCAGTCCGTCGCGCACCTGCGCACGGACCTGGTCGACCTCGACGTCGACTTCCTCGCGTTCTCGGCGCACAAGATGCTCGGGCCCACCGGACTCGGGGTCTTCTGGGCCCGCGAAGAGTTGCTGCGCGCCATGCCCCCCTTCCTCGGCGGGGGCGGCATGATCAAGGACGTCAGCACCGACGGCTTCACGCCCGCGACGGGTCCCTCGAAGTTCGAGGCGGGGACGCCCCCCATCGCCCAGGCGGCCGGGTTCGCCGCGGCCCTGCGGTACCTCGACGGCCTGGGTATGGACAACGTGGCGGCCCACGAACACGACCTCACCGTCGACGCGCTCACGCGCCTGGCCACGACTTTCGACGGGCGCGTGCGCGTGATCGGACCCGACAACGGGGTCGAGCGCGGCGGCGTGATCTCCCTCGACGTCGAGGGGGTCCACCCCCACGACGTCGCCCAAGTCCTCGATCAGTTCGGCGTCTGCGTGCGCCCCGGCCACCACTGCGCTAAGCCCCTGATGAAACGCTTCGGCCTCGCCGCCACCGCGCGCGCCTCCTTCGGGCCCTACTCGCTGACCAGTGACACCGACGTCCTGCTCGAGGCCCTCACCCACGCCGTCGAGATGTTCGCCTGAGCATGGCCAACCTCGACGACCTCTACCGCGAGATCATCCTCGACCACTACCGTTCACCGCGTAATCGCGGCGAACTCGCCCCGCCGGCGCACCGCACCGAGGGATTCAATCCGCTCTGCGGCGACGAGATCGTGCTGTACGCGCTGGTGGAGAACGGCGTACTCCTCGACATCAAGTTGACCGGCCACGGGTGCTCCATCTCACAGTCGTCCTCCTCGCTGATGAGCGCCGCCGTGAAGGGCAAATCCCTCGACGACGTGCGCGAGACCATTGCCACCTTCAAGGCGCTGATGACGACGCCCGAACACACGCCGGGCGACGACGAGCAGGCCGTGAGCGACGCGAACCTGCGCCGCCTCGGCGAGCTCGCGGCCCTGGCGGGCGTGGTGAAGTTTCCGGTGCGCATCAAGTGCGCGACGCTGGCCTGGAATACCCTGGCCCAAGCGCTCGACGAGATCGACGCCTAGACCCGACTACTTCGGCGTACAGGGCGTCGGGTCGAAGTACTGATCGCCCTCGGGCGGGATCGTCGTGGTGGTGGTGGCGACCGCCGACGTCACGGCGGCCAGGTTCACCCGAACGGCGGCGCCCGAGGACGGGACCGTGAGGGCGGACGCGGCGGCCGACGTCGCGGGCACCGTCCAGCCCGGCGCGTAGCCGGCGGAGTTGACGGGTGGCGGATTGGTCGGCTTTTGCAACTGAGAACCGAAGATCTGGGTCAGCATCTTCTGCATCGCCGGCTCCTGCACGAAGAGGATGCTGCCGAGGTTGCCGTAACTCCCCGGCGCGGTGGGCAACGTGTAGGTGGCCAGGTTCGTCGGGTCCAGGTTGTGGAACTTGACCGCCAGACCGATCAGTTCGCCCGAGGAGAAATTGCTGTCCAGGGCGATGCCCGTGGTCAGCTTCGAGATGAAACTATTGATGGTGAAGGGGTTGTACAAGCCCTTGGCCTTGTCGATCATGGCCTTGAGAAACTCGTTCTGGCGGTAGATACGTCCGTAGTCGCTCGTGACGTCGGTCGACCAGACGCCGTTCTGGTACCACTGGTAGTGACGACTGCGCACCAGGGCCAGCGCCTGAAAATTATTGACGATCTGACAGCCGGCGTGCGGGACGTTCAAGCCGGAGTAGGCGTCCTTGGCCGGGTAGGGAAAGTTCATGTACACGCCGCCGATGGCCTGAGCGGCGTTGATGATCCCGAGAAAACTCACCACCACGGTGTGCGCGATGGGTATCCCGAAGTTGGCGGTGATGGTCTGGGCGAGCAACGAGGGGCCGTTGCCGAAGTTCACGTTGAGCCGGTTGGCCTTGCCGTAGAGGTTCTGGTTCGCCAGCAGCGTCGTGATGGTGTCGCGCGGGATCGACAGCACGGTGATGGTGCCCTGGGCGGGGTCGACGTGCATGATCTTGATCACGTCGCTACGCTGTCCGCCGGCTTGACCCGTCGACGCGCCCGTTTGGGCCGCGATGTACCCCGAGAGCCCCGCGCGAGAATCCGAACCGATCTCGAGGATGTTGAAGGGTTGGTTGCCGACGCGTCGGACCTCGCCCGCCACGTTGATCTTCTTGATGTGGCCCAACTGCCAGAGCGTGTAGAGGTAGCCCCCACCGACGAGGAGCACGAGGGCGACCAGCACCGACCCCGCCGCGATCCACCACCCCCGGTGGCGCCGCCACCCGCGCCGCGGAGCGGTCGCCTTGGTCCGCCGGTGCTTGACGCCGGCCTTCTCGTCGATCGCCTCGCCGAGGGCGGCGAGGCGATGGGAATTCGCGAGACCGCCCGGTGCGGGGGCGTCGTGTCGTGACCGGCCGCGAGGGGAGTCAGGGGAGTCCGAGGGCATCGGACAACGTTACCAGCGCCGAATAAGAAATCCGCTACGGCGCGAGGTCACGGAACGGCTCGTAACCGTCCCTCTCGAGAATCTCCGCCATTTCGGCCCCACCGGTGGCCACCACGCGACCCTCGGAGACCACGTGGATGGTCGTGGCGGTCAGTTCGTGCAACAGGCGGCGAAAATGCGTGATCGCCAGCACGCCGCACTGCCATTCGGTGGTCGCCTCCTGCAGGCGCCGCGCGACGGCCCCCAGGGCGTCGACGTCCAACCCCGAGTCCACTTCGTCGAGCACCGCGAAACGCGGTCGCAGGATCGCCAGCTGCACCATCTCGGCGCGTTTGCGCTCACCACCGGACAGGTCGACGTTGACGAATCGGTCGAGGACCTCGGGTCGCAGTTCCACCCGACGCGCCTCGTCGCGCATGCGCTCGAGCAAGCCCTCGCGGGCCGCGCCCGCCGCCGCGAGCAGATCCACGGGGCGTACCCCGGGCACCTCCATCGGGTGCTGCAGCGCCAAAAAGAGACCGTGGCGCGTGCGCTCGGTGGCCGAGAGGTCGAGCAGCTCCACGCCGTCGAGGCGCACCGAACCGCCCAGAACGCGGTAGCCCGGGTGACCGGCGAGGGCGTGGGCCAGCGTCGACTTTCCCGAGCCGTTGGGCCCCATGATCACGTGGACCTCACCCGAGGACATCGACAGGTCGAAGCCCCGGAGCACTTCCTTGCCCGCCACCTCGACGCGCAAACCCTCAATCGTCAGCGTGCTCAACTCATCACCACCCGAAGTCGACCGTCCTCCACGACGACGTCGTAGCGCGCCACCGGTCGCGTCGCCGGGAAGGACGTCGGTTGACCGTCCTTCAGATTGAACATGGCGCCGTGACGCGCGCACTCGATCTCGCACGCGGCGGCGTCCACCTCGCCCTGGGCGAGCGAGAAGTCTTCGTGGCTGCAGCGGTCGTCGAGCACGTACACGTCGTTCTCGATCCGGACCACGACCAGGACCCGCCCGTTCACCTTCACCTGGGTGGCCCGCGCCGGCTCGTAGTCGTCGAGCGTTCCGATGTCGTAGGCGCTCACGGTGTCACTATCTCCACTCCGCGCAGGGTCTCGGCGAGGTCTCGTTCGACGACGTCGGCCAATTCCGGGGGCAGCGTCGCGAGCATCTCGTAGAAGAAACCTTGAATCATGAGCCGTTCCGCGTCGGCGCGGGTGACGCCGCGCGACTCGAGGTACCAGCGCTGCAGTTCGTCGAGGGGGCCGACGCTCGAGGCGTGCGCGCACATCACGTCGTTCTCGCGAATGTCGAGGTTGGGCACGCTGTCGGCGTGGGCGTGCGGCGAGAGCAGCAGGTTGAGGTTGGTCTGGCGGGCGTCGGTGCGCTTGGCGCCCTTCTCAATCTCGATGAGTCCGGTGTAGACCGAGCGCGATTCGTCCGCCACCGCGCCCTTGGAGAGCAGGGTGGAGCGGGTGCGTCCCACCCGGTGGTACTGACGGGTCCGAAAGTCGTGGACCTGGTCGCCGGAACCGAGGAACGTGGTGCGCAACTCGTTCTCCGCTCCGGTACCGAGAAACTCCGCGTCGTTGCGCGACCGGTTGTAGTGCGCGCCAATCGAAATGACCGCTTGGCGGAGCCGCGCGTCGCGACCCAGGCTGCCGGTCGAGCGCGCGACGTGCCAGGCACTGGCGTCGAGGCGTTGGTAGGTGCTCACCCGCAAGGAGGCGTTGTCGGCGAGGTCGTAGCGCGTCAGGGGCACCACCAGGGCGTTGACGCCCCCCTCGAGGTACTCCACCACTGACGCCTGTGAGGAGCGGCCCATGGTGACGTGCACTTGCGCGAAAGAGGTGTCCGACGCCGTGGTGTTCACGATCACGATGGGCGAGGTCACGTGCGCCGTCTCCGCGACGCGCAGGGTGATCGCGTAGGGCGAGAGGGCGCAGTTCATCTGCGCGAACGCGTCGGAGGCGTACTGGGGCGACCACGTCGAGGCGACGCGCTCCACGCTCACGCCCTCGAGGTCGCCGGTGACTTCCACGACCTCGGCGTCGACCACGCGCACCACCATGCCGGCGTGCGCGGCCAGTTCTTGCGCGAAGGGCGACATCTCGGGGGCGGCGCCCCGCGAGACGACCGCGAAGCGGTCCAGGTCGAGTTCACCCAGGGGTGCGTAGCGCCACACTTCGTCGACCGTCGTGGGCAGGCCGAGTTCGCTGAAGGCACGCCACGCCTCGCGTCGGGCGTCGGGATTCTCGAGGGTCTCGAGGTGGGCCTGGGCGGACTGCGCGAAGTTTGTCATAGGGGAGGGCTTGGAAAGTGTACTGGCTGGGGGGGCGTGTTCCGGCACCTAACGGCGCCAGAACCTCCACCCGCGTCGCTGACGCTTCTCCATCTCGTCGAGGACGCGACGGCGCTCCTCGAAGAGCTCGGGGGCCACGGCGTCGATGATGTCACTGGCGGCGTTGAGTACGTCGCGGCGATTTTGGACGGGCACGTCGGGTGCGGGTGGCTCTTCGACGTTGGGCCGTCGCGCCAGGGATCCGTGCGACCACCCCACGTCGGCCAGGCGCCGCTCGTAGGTGAGACAATTCTCCGGGCAACTCCAGGGCTGGTCCGGCGCGTTGCCAAGGACGCAGAAGCGCGCAACTTCACCAGAGTCATACGTGCGGCTCTGGAAGTGCTTGCATTCCTCGCGCATTCCCATGTCGTCTCCATTGTGCCACGCCGTCCGGGTTCGCACGCGGGGTGACCCGCGTCCAAAGTCCTAACCGATCGAGCCTTCCATCTGCAGTTCGATCAGGCGCGACCACTCCACGGCGTACTCCATCGGGAGGGTGCGCGTAACGGGCTCGATGAACCCGTTGACGATCATGCCCATGGCCTGGGTCTCGGTGAGGCCGCGGCTCATCAGATAAAACAACTGGTCGTCACCGATCTTCGACACGGTCGCCTCGTGACCGATGGAGGCGTCCTGCTCGCCCACTTCCATGTAGGGCTTGGTCTCGGAGATCGACTGCTCGTCGAGCAGCAACGCGTCACAGCGCACGAAGGCCTTCGCCCCGGTGGCGCCCTCCTCGACCTTCACCAGCCCGCGGTAGGTGGTCTGGCCGCCGTCCTTGGAGATCGACTTGGAAATGATCGTCGAGGTGGTCTCGGGGGCGCAGTGCACCATCTTCGCGCCGGCGTCCTGGATCTGGCCGGGACCCGCGTAGGCGACCGACAAGACCTCGCCCGAGGCCTTCGGACCCATCAGGTACACGCTGGGGTACTTCATCGTCAGACGCGAACCGATGTTGCCGTCGATCCACTCGACGTGGGCCTCTTCCTCGGCGCGCGCGCGCTTGGTCACGAGGTTGTAGACGTTGTTCGACCAGTTCTGGATCGTGGTGTACGTGATGCGCGAGCCCTTGAGGGCCACCAGTTCGACCACCGCCGAGTGCAACGAGTCCGTCGAATACACGGGGGCCGAGCACCCCTCGACGTAGTGCACCTGACTCCCCTCGTCGGCGATGATCAGGGTGCGCTCGAACTGGCCCATGTTCTCGGTATTGATGCGGAAGTAGGCCTGGAGGGGCTGATCGACGTTGACCCCCGGGGGGACGTAGATGAAGGAACCCCCGCTCCACACCGCGGAGTTCAGGGCGGCGAACTTGTTGTCGTTGGGCGGGATGACCGTGCCGAAGTACTTGCGCACCAGGTCGGGGTATTCGCGCACCGCCGTGTCCATGTCGCAGAACAAGACGCCCAGACGCTCGAGGTCCTCTCGATTACGGTGGAACACCACCTCGGACTCGTACTGCGCGGTGACCCCCGCCAGATACTTGCGCTCGGCCTCGGGGATGCCCAGTCGTTCGTAGGTGTTCTTGATGGCGTCGGGCAGGTCCTCCCAGCGCTCCACGCGGTTCTCGGTCGGTTTGATGTAGTAGTAGATGTCGTTGAAGTCGAGGTCGGGCATGCGCTGGGCGAACCACTCGAGCATGGGCTTGCGTTCGAAGCGCTTCAGGGCGTTGAGGCGGAAGTCGAGCATCCACGGTTCTTCGGATTTGATGCCCGACATCTCGCGCACGATGGCCTCGTTGATGCCCTTCTTAGGCTTGAACACCGGGATCTGATCGTCCGACCACCCCAATTGGTAGCGGCTGAAATCCAGGTTGTCGACGCTCATCGTGCTCCTTCTCGGAATATTCCCTATGCCCATAGTACTTACTCGAGAACGCGTTCTGACAGAAAAATCGGTTCGTCTGGCAGAGTGGAGCAATGTCCCTTGCCCCGCGCGTCCCTCAACGTCCCTTCGAAATTAGCCGCCACGGCGACACCCGTGTCGATCCCTACTACTGGCTGAACGAGCGCGAGAACGAGGAGGTCCTCGCGCACCTGCGCGCCGAGAACGGGTACCTGGCGAGCGAACTCGCGCACCTGGCCCCGCTCGAGAGTCGACTCTTCGACGAGATCAAGGCGCGCATCGAGGAGACCGACATCTCGGTGCCGGTGCGCCGGGGCGATTGGTGGTACTACGAGCGCACGCGCGAGGGGCTCAATTACCCCATCAGCTGCCGTCGGCCGGTCACCCCCGCGGTGGACGCACCCCCCGTCGTCACCGGTGACGACGACGTCGCCGACGAACAGGTCATCCTGGACGAGAACGTCGAGGCCGAGGGGCACGACTTCTTGTCGGTGGGAATCCTCGCGGTGAGCCCCGACGATCGGTGGGCGGCGGTGGGCCTCGACTTCGACGGTGACGAGCGCCACCGGGTGAGCGTGCGGCCACTGGCCGGCCAGGCGCCCCTCGACGACGTGCTCGACGACGTCTATTACGGGTTCGCGTGGGCCGGCGACAGTCGCCACTTCTTCTACACGCGCGTCGACGACGCGATGCGACCCTGGCAGGTGTGGCGCCACGAGATCGGCACCGCCGCGCAGGCCGACGTGCTCGTCATGCAAGAAGACGACGCGCAGTTCAACGTGTCGGTGGGCCGTAGCCGCGACGACGCGGTCATCCTGGTGTCACTCGCGTCGTCGTCCACCTCCGAGATGTACTACCTCGACGCGATGCACCCGACGGCCGACTTCACGGTGGTCGAGGGTCGCCGCCACGACATCGAATACAACCTCGAGCATTTCCGCGACCGCGCGGGTCGCGACTGGTGGCTCAAGATCACCAACGAGGACGCCACCGACTTTCGCCTGCTGGCGCGGGGGGTCGGCGAGGACGCGCCCTGGCGCGAACTGATCGCCCACCGACCCGGCCAACGACTCGACGGGGTGGACGCCTTCGCCGATTTCCTCGCCATCTCCGAGCGCCACGACGGGAGCGCGGCGGTGCGCATCGCGCCGTTGCTCGAGGGTGCGGACCCCTTCGGCGACCACCTCCTCGAGCGGGCCTCCTTCGTTGACGGGGGACCCGCACCGAGCACGGTGTCGGTGTCGGCCAACGCGATGTTCGAGACCACCCGACTGCGGGTGTCGCTCTCGTCGCTGGTGACCCCGCACCTGGTGGCCGACGTCGACGTCGCCACCGGCGCCACCACGGTGCTCAAACAGCAGCGCGTCCTGGGCGGCTACGACCCGACGAACTACGTCACCGGGCGACTGTGGGTGCTCGCGAGCGACGGGGTCCGCATCCCCGTCTCCGTCGTCGCGCGCCACGACCTCCTCGTGCGCCGCGCCGACGGGGACCTCGCGCCGGTGGGCCCCACCCCCCTGGTGCTCTACGGGTACGGGAGTTACGAGATCTCCATCGACCCCACCTTCTCGTCCCTGCGCCTGTCGCTGCTCGACCGCGGCGT
>JAKCEC010000164.1 GCA_021841725.1 Actinomycetes bacterium
CACCTGTTCTGTCTGGTCGGTGCGGCGACCTGACACCACCGGGCGGGGTCGCGGCGTCGGTTAGACTATTCCTTCGCGTCTCAAAGTCTCGGCTTTGGGAACACCGAGGACCTGTGGTGCAGCTCGGAGTGCACGCCGCCCTGTCAAGGCGGAGGTCGCGGGTTCAAATCCCGTCAGGTCCGCTCGGCGCCCGCAAGGGTGACGAGGAGGTCGAGTAGCTCAGTCGGTAGAGCGCGCGCCTGAAAAGCGTGAGGTCACCGGATCGACGCCGGTCTCGACCACGTGGTCATCGGCCCCGCGTCACCCCACGGTGGCGCGGGGCCGTTCTCCTCTCGGCGCCGACTTAGGCGCCCTCGTCGTCGAAGCCGAGGTCCGCGGCGCTAAAGAGCGCGTCGAAGCGCCACCCCTCGCGCTGGGCCAACGCCGCGGCGCTACCGCCACGGTCCACGACCGCCAGTAACAACACCACCGTCGCCCCGTAGTCGCGCACCACGTGCGCCGCCTCGAGCAGACTCGTGCCGCGCGTCACGGTGTCCTCGGTGATGACGACCACGTCGTCGCGCAAGAGGCGGCCCGCGATGCGCCCGCCCGCGCCGTGGTCCTTGACCTCTTTGCGCACGCTGAACGCCCGCAGGAGTCGACCCCGCGTGGCGGCGACGCCCGCGGTGATGAACGTCGCGCCGTCGGCGCCCATGGTCAGGCCGCCCAGCGCGGTGGCGTCGGACGGGATGCGCGCGAGCAGCAGACCGGCGAGGTCGACCATGACTTCGGGGGCGCAGATGGTCTGCTTGGCGTCGATGAACCAACTCGAGCGCCGGCCCGACTTGAGGGTGAAATCCCCGCGCCGCACCGAGTGCTCCAGGAGGTGGGCGAGGACGCGCGCGCGCGCCGCGGCCTCCGCACTCACGTCAAGACGACCTGTCCGGTGCCCGGGCGGGCGTGTCCGACGAGCGTAGCGACCACGCCGGCGGCGCTCGCCGCGTCGATGGCGTCGTCCACGTCGTCGGCGTCGACCACGACGACCATGCCCAGTCCGCAGTTGAAGACCCGCACCATCTCGAGGGCGCTCACGCGCCCGCGTCGCTGAATCTCGTAGAAGATCTCGGGGGTCTCGAAGGAGTCCATGTGGATGACCGCGTCGCAACTGCTCGGCAGGACGCGCGCCACGTTGCCCACGATGCCCCCACCGGTGATGTGCGCGGCGGCGTGCAGCCCCGCGCCCAGGGCCGCGGCGATCGCCATGACCGCGGGCGCGTAGATCACCGAGGGCACCAGGAGCTCCTCGCCCAGGGTCCTCGTCGCGCCCTCGTAGGCCGGGCGCGCCAGGTCCTCGACGCTCGACACCAGGACGTGACGCGCCAGGCTGTAGCCGTTGGAGCGCAGTCCCGGCGAGTGCAGGCCCACCAGGGCGTCGCCCTTGCGCACCCGGTGCGCGCCGAGTTCGTGGCCGCGTTCGACCACGCCGACCGCGAAGCCGGCCACGTCGAGGTCGTCGGGGCGCATGACGCCGCCGTGCTCGGCCGTCTCGCCGCCCAACAGGGCGGTGCCGCACTGACGGCAGCCCTCGGCGATGCCACTCACCAGAACGCTCAGTCGCTGCGGGTCCAGGCGCCCGACCGCCACGTAGTCCAGGAGGAAGAGGGGTTCGGCGCCGGCGCAGACCAGGTCGTCGACCAGCATGGCCACCAGGTCGATCCCGACCGTCTCGTAGCGGTTCAGTTGGCGCGCCACCTCGAGTTTGGTGCCGACGCCGTCGGCCGAGGAGACGATGACCGGGTCCCGGTAGCGCCCGCTCGCGAGGTGGAACAGGCCACCGAAGCCGCCGATGCCGCCGAGCACCTCGGGGCGCGCGGTCGAGGCGACGACGTCCTTGATCCGCGCCACGAACTCGTCGCCGGCGTCAATCGACACGCCCGACTGCTCGTAGGTCAGCCCCCCCGCGGGCTGCTCGAGGAGACGACTCACCAGCGACCCCCCGCGGCGCCGATGCTCACCGGCACCGGCGCGGGGTAGTTCCCGGTGAGGCAGGCGTCGCAGCACTCGCCGGAGAGCCCGATGGCCGCGCGCAGGTTCTCGAGGCTGATGAACTCGAGCGTGTCCGATCCGATGAAGTCGTTCATCTCGGGCACGCTGTGCTGCGCGGCCAGCAGGTCAGCGCGCGTGGGCGTGTCGATGCCGAAGTAACAGGGCCACATGAAGGGCGGCGAGGAGATGCGCAGGTGCACCTCGGCGGCGCCGGCGTCACGCAACATGCGCACCAACGCCCGGGTGGTGGTACCGCGCACGATGGAGTCGTCGACCACCACCAGGCGCTGGCCCTCGATGTTCTCGCGCAGCGGGTTGAGCTTGCGGCGCACGCTGGCGGCGCGCTTGACCTGGTCGGGGGAGATGAACGTGCGGCCGATGTAGCGATTCTTCACCAGTCCGTAGCCGAAGGGGATCCCCGAGGCCTTGGCGTAGCCCTCGGCGGCCGGGACCCCCGAGTCGGGCACCCCCATCACCAGGTCGGCCTCGACGCGGTGCTGGGTGGCCAGGAGTTCGCCCATGCGCCGGCGCGTGGTGTGCACCTGGTGACCCATCAGGTAGGAGTCGGGACGCGCGAAGTACACGAACTCAAAGATGCACAGGTCCTGCTTGTCGCTGGCCGGGGTGAGCAGTTGCGTGGAGGTCACGCCGATGTCGGTGATGCTCACCATCTCGCCGGGCAGGATCTCGCGCAGGAACGTCGCCCCGATGACGTCGAGCGCGGGGGTCTCGGAGGCGACGACCCAGCCCTCGGGGTCCTCGGGCGTGCCGAGCTGACCGAGGCACAGCGGTCGAAAGCCGTGGGGGTCGCGCACCGCGTGAATCCGGCCCGCCTCGAGTATCACCATCGAGAACGCGCCCTCGGCTTGGGCGAGCACCTCCCCCAGGGCCTGCGCGACGCTGGCGCCGCGCTCGACCGCGCGCGCCAGGAGCTCGGCCACCAGGTCCGAGTCCGAGAGCATCGTGGTGAACTCGATGCCCGCCGCGTCGGCCAGCGCGGTGGCGTTGGTCAGGTTGCCGTTGTGCGCGAGGGCGAAGATCGAACCGGCCGCCGAACGAAAGACCGGCTGCGCCGCCGTCCAGTTGGCCGAACCCGAGGTGGAATAGCGCGTGTGCCCGATCACGTGGGCGCCGGCCAGGGCGCGCAGGGCCGCGTCGGAGAAGACGTGGCTCACCAGTCCGTTGTCCTTGACCACGGTGATCTGGTGGTTGTGGAAGGTCGCCATGCCCGCGGACTCCTGGCCCCGGTGCTGGAGGGCGTAGAGGGCGTCGTAGCACTGGTAGGCCACGTCGCTGCCGGGCGCCACGATTCCG
>JAKCEC010000165.1 GCA_021841725.1 Actinomycetes bacterium
GACGTATGCGAGCACCTCGCGTCGTGGGGTGTCTCGCGCCACGACGTTCTCGTGGGCGTGGGTGGTGGGGCCATCACCGACCTGGCGGGCTTCGCGGCCGCCGTGTATCTGCGCGGGGTCGCCGTCGTGCACGTACCGACCAGCGTGGTCGCTCAGGTCGACGCCGCCATCGGCGGCAAGACCGCGGTGGACATCGCGGCCGGTAAGAACCTCGTGGGGGCGTTCCACCAACCGCGCGGGGTCTGGTGCGATACCGAGACGCTGGCGACCTTGAGCGAGCGCGAGCGCGTCGCGGGGATGGGGGAGGTGGCCAAGTGCTGGCTGCTCGAGGGACGCGACGCCGCGTCGCTCGCGGGCGCCACCCTGGCTGATTTCCTCGAGGTGTCGGTGGCCCTGAAGGCGCGTCTCGTGGCGGCCGACGAGTTCGAGCGCACCGGGGAACGCGCGCTGTTGAACTACGGACACACCCTCGGCCACGCACTCGAATTACTGGCCCTGGCCCGCGACCCCGACGAGCTCCGACACGGCGAAGCGGTGGCGATCGGTCTGGCCTTCGCGGCGCGGCTCGCGCGGCGTCTGGGGCGCGTCGACGACGCCGTGGTCGAGGAGACCGACGCCGCCGTCGCGTTCTTCGGCCTGCCCACGCGGGCGCGCGATCGCTTCGACGTGGATCAGCTTCTCACGGTGATGTCGCGCGACAAGAAGGCCCACCACGACCTCACCTTCGTGCTGGACGGAGCCCGCGGTTTCGAAGTGGTGAGCGGCGTCGATCCGGCTCTCGTGCGCGACGTGCTCGATGAATTTCAGGAGGCGTGATGCAAGACATTCTCTTACTGTCGGGTCCCAACCTCGATCTGCTCGGTACCCGTAGCCCCGAGATCTACGGTGCGGCCACCCTGGAGGAACACGTGGCGGCGGCGCGCGCGCGCGCCGCCCTCGCCGGACTGGGTCTGCGCCACGTGCACTCCAACTTCGAGGGTGACCTGATCGAGGCGGTGCACGGCGCGCGCGTCGACGCCGTGGCGATCATCATCAACGCGGGGGCGCTGACCCACTCCTCGTGGGCGTTGGCCGACGCCCTGGCCGTCTTCACCGGGCCCAAGATCGAACTGCACCTCTCCAATCCTGCGGCGCGCGAACCGTTCCGCCACCTCTCGACCCTGGCCGGGGTGGTCGACGGGTCCCTGGCGGGGCTGGGGGCCCTGGGCTACCCCTTGGCGGTGGACGCCGTGGTGGCCCTGTTGGCGCAGCGCTGAGCACCGGGGTCGGGGTTCACCCCGCCATTGCCTAGACTGACGAGCGCACGTTGCACGAAAGGTAGTTGAGCCCATGGCGGCCATTTCCACATCCGACATCAAGAACGGCATCACCCTGAAGATTGACGGAGGTCTCTTCTCGGTGATCGAGTTCCAGCACGTCAAGCCGGGTAAGGGCGGCGCCTTCGTGCGTACCAAGTTGCGCAACGCCCGCACCGGGGCGGTAATCGAGCGCACGTACCGTTCCGACGAACGACTCGAGCAGGCCATCATCGACAAGCGCGACACGCAGTACCTCTACCGCGACGGCGACGACTACATCTTCATGGACCAAGTCAACTTCGATCAGGTGCCGGTGTCGGCCAAGAGTCTGGGGGAGGCCGCCAATTTCCTCAAGGAGACGGGCAAGGCCATGATCATCAGCCACGACGAGGAGATCATCGGCGTCGAGTTGCCGGCCTCGGTGGAGTTGACCATCGCCGAGACCGAGCCGGGCATCCAGGGCGACCGGGTCTCGGGAGCGCGTAAGCCCGCGACCCTCGAGACCGGTTACGTCGTGCAGGTGCCGTTGTTCGTGGGACCCGGTGAGGTCATCAAGGTCGATACTCGCACGGGCGAGTACATGACCCGCGCCTAGTGAGTGAACTCGGCGCGTCGCGTCACCGTTCGCGCGAGCGGGCCGTCGAACTGCTCTACGAAGCGGCGATGAAGGGTCGTTCGGTGGCGGCGGTGCTGAACGAACTGGCGGTGCCGCCGGACGCCTACACGCTGACGCTCCTGCGCGCGTCCCTGGAGTTCCAGGAGCGCGCCCTCGAACTCATCAGTCGCTACTCCATCGATTGGCCGCTCGAGCGCATGGCCCTGCTGGACCGCTTGATCTTGACGCTGGCGACCTCGGAGATGCTCAGCGACGACGCCCCCCCCAGGGCCGTCGTCCTCGACGAGGCGGTCGAACTCGCCAAGACGTACTCGACGGACGGATCGCCCTCGTTCGTCAACGGCGTCCTGTCGTCGATCGCCGACGATATCGCGCGAGACTGACGCCGGCGCCGGGGAGACGAGCGTGACGACATCCGCGGGCGCCGCAGCCTCGAAGAACTCAGTGACGTCGAACGGGAGATAGGGACACATGCCGGGAATGGGTGGCGGGGGATACGCCAACAACAATCCCCTCGTGGCCAACGCCTTCACGCACAGCGTGCTGGTGAGTAGCGTCCTGTGGATCGTCGCCATCGCGGTGGGAGTCATGGCGCTCGCGATCGCGACGCGCGGCATCCTGCGCTTCAACCTGTCGCCCACGGGCCTGGGCGAGGCGCGCAGCCGGAGCTACCTGCGCCTGGCCTTCGGGGTGATGTGGCTCATCGACGGCATCTTGCAGTTCCAGGTGTCGATGCCGCTGGGACTCGCCAACGACGTGGTGCGCCCCGCCATGTCGGGCACGCCGCCGTGGCTGGGCGCCCTGATGCGCGACGGCATCTCGATCTGGAACGCCCACCCCCTGGCGCTCGCGGGGGCCACCGCGTGGATCGAGGTCGGCATCGGGGTCCTGCTCCTCGTCTCCAACGCCACCGTCGGGCGCGCCGCGGCGGCGGTCTCCGTGGTGTGGGCGTTCATGATCTGGCTGGTCGGCAACGGGGCGGGCGGCATCTTCCAGCCCTCGAGCAACCTGCTCTTCGGCTGGCCGGGGGCCACGTTCTTCTACGTGATCGCGGGTGGGTGGTTGGCCCTGTCGCCGACTCACTTCCCCGCGCGTTTCTCGCGGGTCACCCTGCGGATCCTCGCCGTGGTCCTCGCCGTGGCCCTTGTCCTGCAGGTGTTGCCGTCACGGGGATTCTGGCGCGGGGGCAACGCCAATGCGTTCACCGTGATGTCGCGGGCGATGGTCAAGACACCCCAGCCACACTGGCTCGCGTTTCTGGTCACCAAGTTCGGTGTGCTGGCGGGCACGCTGGGCGGCGGATTCAATCTCATCGTCATCTTCTGGCTCGCCGCGTCGGCGGTGGGTTTGTGGTGGGCGCCCACGCGAGGCTGGCGCTGGCCCGGTTGGCTGGTGTTCGCG
>JAKCEC010000166.1 GCA_021841725.1 Actinomycetes bacterium
CTCGCCCGTCAGCGGCGAAGTGTTCGACGCCGTGGGCGGGTACGACGACGAGTCCTTCTTCTTGTACTGCGACGACGTCGACTTCTCCTGGCGCGCGCGCCTGGCCGGGTATCGCGTCGTCTACCAGCCGCGCGCGACGTGTTTTCACGACAAGCGCCTCTCGGTCGCGGCCCGTGAACAGCCCAGTGACACGGAGATCTTTCACTCCGGTCTCGCGGGGCTGCTCCTCGCGGCCAAATATTCGCGACCCGACCTCGTCGAGGCGCAACTCCAACACTTCGCGCACTCCGCGCTCCCCGTCCACGCCCGCATCGTCGAGGCCTTCACCCAACGCGTCCGCGAGGGGCGCCTGGCGGCGCCCCGCGACCCCGAGGGGCGGGTGGCCGACTTCTCGACCTACGCCTACTCCCCCCTACGTTTCGACTATGACCGCTGAGTTGGAACGCACCCCGGCCCCCGACGGCTCGCACGCCACGTCCGTGACGGGCCCACCCCCCCTCGACGAGAACGCCCCCGCGGACCTCGCGACGGTGACGTCACTCATCACGGCCGTGATCGCGCGACTGCGCGAGGACGCGACCACCGGTGATCAACCGGGAACACCCCCACCCGCCGCGTTCCCCGCCGCCCTGAGGGACCGACTGGCTCACCTTATATATGGCGAGGGCGCGCACGACGGTCCCTTCCTCAGCGTGATCCTGGTGGTCGACGACGTCCCCGAGGTGATGTGGCGTGACGCCCTCCTCGCCCTCGACGCCCAGGGTGACCCCGATTTCGAACTGCTCGTGGTGTCGTCGTCCCCCACGACGTCGGACTCGCGGATCCTCGAGGTGCTGAGCGAGTTCTCCTCGGACCTGGCCGGACGTTCACGGGTCGCGAGCACGACGGACGCGACGCCTCGCGGGGCCCTGCGCGCGGGGTTCGCGGCGGCGCGGGGTCGCTACGTGACCGGTCTCGACGCCTCGAGCGTCGCCTTCGCTCACTTCGTCGAGACCTTTCACCGCCTGGCGCAGGAGTCGCCGGCGGCGTTGCTGCGCGCTCGCGCGCTCGCCCAGCCGCTACGCCCCCTGCGCTGGCCCGACGAGAGCCCCGGCTTCGAACCCACGGCGGGCGCCGCGCCCGCCTCGGCGCCGCGTTTCTCCTTCGTCGAACACCTCGCGGGTTCGCCGGACCCGTCGCCGCTCGGCAGTTACGCCCTGCGACGCGACTACGTGGAGCTCCTCGGACCCGACGAGGGCGAGACGATGCCGGTGGCGGCGGCTCTCCTGGGCGGCGTGGGCGAGGCGTCCGACGAGGTCGTCGTCTTGTTGCGCCCCTTCGCCTACCCCCTGAGTCCGTCTTCGTCGGCGCTGCTCGAGCATCTGTCGACGTACCTGCACAAGGTGGACCCCCGGTTGACGGCGCCGGTGGTGGTGACGACGAGTGCGCCCGACTACGCCGCCCTGTCGCGCGCGTCGTTCGCCGTCGTCGTCGGCGAACGTAGTGAGGCCTTCCTGCGCGATCTGAGCGAGCGCACGCGACTGCACCGGGCGTTCGCGGGGGCGATCGACGCCCGGGCCGACGGCACGGACGTCGTGCCCGTCACCCTCTTCGACCGCTGGGACCCGACCGGCGTCGCGTCGCGCCCGGCGTCGTTTCGCGTGTGGGTCGTGGTGACCACCTACAACGAGGCCGACGTCATCGAGCAGTTGCTCGAGCGACTGCGCTCTCCCGGGGTCCACGTGCACGTGATCGACAACTGGTCCGACGACGCGACGCCGCGGATCCTGGCGGACGCCGCGCAGCGCTCGGACGTCACGTGGGAACGCTTCCCCGCCTCGGGTGACACGGGGCACTTCGAACTCGAGAAGCTGCTGGGGCGGGTGGAGGAGGTCGCCGCGGACTGCGGCGCCGACTGGGTGATCCACCACGACGCCGACGAGATCCGCGAGTCGCCCTGGCCCGGGGTGTCCTTGATCGACGCGCTCTGGGCGATTGAGCAGTGGGGGTACAACGGCATCGACCACACGGTCGTGAACTTTCGCCCGGTCGAGGACTCCTGGTCGAGCGGTGACGACCTCGCCACCTCGTTCCCCTGGTGCGAGTTCGGCGACACGCCCGCCGACTTCCTCCAGATCAAGGGGTGGAAGCCCCAGGGGCGTCGCCTCACGATGGCGGCCAACGCGGGGCACCAGGTCCAGTTCGAGGGCCGCCGGGTCTTCCCCTATAAGTTCCTCCTGCGCCACTACTCCATCCGCTCCCAGGCGCACGGCGAGCGCAAGGTCCTGCGCGAACGCCAACCGCGCTGGAGCGAGGAGGAGCGCGCCAAGGGCTGGCACGTGCACTACGACCACTACGAGAACGGCACCTCGTTCCTCTGGTCGCGCGAGGGCCTGCGGCGCTGGGACCAGATCGACCAGGGTTTCCTCCTCGCCCGTCTGAGCGGCGTGGGGCTCGCCGGCAACCCCTGGCCCGGCGAGGGACCCGTCGATGACGCCTAGACCCCTCGACCCACGACGCGGGTTCGCCGCGCGACACCCCCACCGAGCACCGCGGAGGTCCCATGGACACCCCTGATTTTCCCCGCACCGACGTGCCCGTCGACGACGCCGGGGGGTCCCCCGACGCGTCCGACGCCTCCGAGTCCGTCCACCTGGCGGTGCCTCAGTCCGTCGCGCCCTTCGTCACCTGGGCCGCGCCCGGCCACTTCTATTCGCCGGTCCCCGACCTCGACGAGGTCGAGCGCGCGTCGCCCCGGCTCTTCGCCGCGCGCACCGCGATACCGGGAGTCGACCTGCGCGAGGACGAGCAACTGCGCACCTTCGCTCAACTCGCGCGCCTCGCGCGCGAGGCCCCCATCCCGGCGTCCCCCACGCCACGCACCCGCTACGGCACCGACAACCTCAACTACGGCGTGGGGGACGCCGCGATGCTCCAGTCGATGCTGCGCCAGCTGCGTCCCCGGCGCTACCTCGAAGTGGGGAGCGGCTGGAGTACCGCGCTCGCGCTCGACACCAGCCAGAACTTCCTCGAGGGGACGATGTCGGTCACCGCGATCGAGCCCTACCCCGCGCTCCTGCGCACCTGTCTGCGCGAGGGCGACCCCGTCGAGATCATCGACCGACCGGTCCAGTCGGTACCGCTCGAGCGCTTCGGTGAGCTCGAGGCGAACGACGTGCTGTTCATCGACTCCTCGCACGTCCTCAAGGTCGCGAGCGACGTGCACTACCTCTTCACCCAGGTCCTGCCTGTCCTAGCGCCCGGAGTCTACGTGCACGTGCACGACA
>JAKCEC010000167.1 GCA_021841725.1 Actinomycetes bacterium
GCCTGACCGCGCCGACCCTTCGGACATCACCCTCCCATCGCTATGGGAGACTATCCGAGTGAGCGACACGACCAGTCCCGCCCCGCCGGGGTGGTACCCCGACCCCGCCGGCCAACGTCAGTGGCGCGTGTGGAACGGGACCCAGTGGTCCCACGCCACGCGTCCCTACGGCGAGCGCGCGACGAGTGAATCCGTCGACGGCCGCCTCGGACGTGCGGAGCTCGACACGGTGGCGGCCCTCTCACGGCTCGCGCGTATCGGCATCGTGGCCTACTACGCCGGCTTCGCGTTGGTCGTGGGGCTGATCGGGCACTGGCCGGGACGCGCGCACCCGGCGTCAGCGCGCTTCGCGAGCGCCGCCCTGGGCGCGGGCGTCGGACTGACCCTGATCGGGGCCCTCTCCTTCGCCGCGGTCGTGCGGGGGCTGCGCGGGCGTTGGACCCTCGACGCCCTGCTCCCGGTGATCAACACCTTCGCGGCGTCCTACTGGATGTCGCGACGCCTCGGCCTGCGCGGTTTCGAACGGCGTCTCGTCGCCGACCTCCTGATCACCGTGGGCTTCGTGTTCTTGTGCGCGTCCCAGCCCTGGGTCGGCGTCGCCCTGGCCGGCGTCGCGGTCACCCAATTGGCCCGGGTCTACCTGACCATCGACCACCTCAGTGGACCGCCGCGGGCGGGGTCGGGCGCGCCCTAGACTGACCGGGCCGAGCTCGACCAGAAGAAGACACGCACCATGCCGACATCACCGTGGGGACCGCTCGCCGGATTGATTGGGACGTGGGAGTCCGGTCTGGACGGTCTGGACGTCTCCTTTCACTCCGATCAGGGCAAGCTCGGAGAGACCAAGTTTCGCGAGCGCACGACGTTCGCCCCCTTCGGTCCCGTCTCGGTGGGGCCCCACCCGCTCTACGGACTGGACTACCGCACCGCCACGTGGCGCGACGGCGACACCACGCCCCTGCACACCGAGGTCGGTTACTGGATGTGGGATGGCACGAATCATCAAGTCGTGCGCTGTTTCATCGTGCCCCACGCCACCACCTTGATCGCGGGCGCCACGGTCGCGCCCGACGCCACCTCCTTCAAACTGGAGTCGGCGGCGGGGTCCGCCTCCTACGGCATCCTGTCCACCACCTACCTCAACACCCTGGCCCACACCACCCGCTTCGACGTCTCGTTGGTCATCGGCGAGGACTACTTCTCCTACGAACAGACCACGGTGGTCGAGTACCAGCAGAAGGCGACCGTCATCTTGCACACCGACCGCAATACCCTGCGATTGCTCAGTCGCGAGGTCGCCGGCTGACCCGACCGGGGCCGGCGTCTACTTGCGACGCGCACGCACCACGAAGACGTAGAAGCAGAGCGCGAGAATCGGCACCACGATGAGGACGAACCGCGCCGCGGGGAGGGCGACGCCCTGATGGGGATTCAGCGGCAGGTTGGCCGCCCACTCGACGGCGTGGTGCACCCCCCCAAACTACTGGGGCTCGGCCGAGGGTGCGGAGCCCATCAACCTCTCGAGGCGCGCGACGATGTCGGAGATCGCGCGGTCCTGAGCCATCAGGTGCTTCTGGATCTCCTCGGCCTCCTTCAGCACCGCCTCCGCGTCCTTATAGGTGTCCTCGGACCGCTTGTCCGCGGCGGCGGCCTGAATGTTCTGGCCCACGATGATGATGGGGAGCAGGACGAGTTGCAAGAAACTACTCGAGAGCCACACGATGACGTAGTAGGTACCCTGCGTGATGGCCGAGGGGAGGGCGAGGAGCGCCAGTATCGAGAAGACGTAGGCCGCCCACATCGTACCCACCACCAAGGTGATCTTGAGCCCGAAGCGCGCGTTGAAGCGCACGAGGGGGTTCTTGTGGTCCACCCGACGCACGTCGGCGGTCTTGACCGGGTGGCTGGCGCGCAATTCCGCCGCGCGGGGGTGTCGGACGTAGTCGTAAATATTCTCCATGCCCGATTCTCACACGCGCGCGCCGGTGGCGCGCGCGATGGGCCCGCTACTTGATCACGAGGTCGGGCGAGGTCGCCATGCCCTGGCGCCACACCGATCGCGCGATGATCTTGGTGGTGTCGGCCCGGTCGCGGTACTTGACCGCGATGTCGCGCGACTCCTCCAGGAGACCGTCGGACAGCAGGGTCGGGTTGAGGCCCAACTCCAGGAACTGTTCGCGACTGACGTTGAGCTCGTTCTCGGCCGCCTCGTTGCGCGGGTTGGGCAAGAACGCCACGTCGACCCCGGTCTGGCGCGAGATCAACTCGGCGAGTTCGCGCACCCGGTAGGTCTCGGTGACCTGGTTGAACACCTTGACGGGGTCCCCGTTCTTGGGCGGGTTCTCCAGGGCGATCTGGATGCAGCGCACCGTGTCGCGGATGTGGATAAAGGCCCGGGTCTGGCCCCCGGTGCCGTGCACCGTGAGCGGGTGACCGATGGCGGCCTGCATCAAGAACCGGTTGAGGACGGTGCCGTAGTCCCCGTCGTAGTCGAAGCGGTTGATGAGTCGCTCGTCGAGGGCGGTCTGGGGGGTCTGGGTCCCCCAGACGATCCCCTGGTGCAGGTCGGTGATGCGCAGCAGGTCGTTCTTGGCGTAGAAGGCGAAGAGCAACTGGTCGAGGGTCTTGGTGAGGTGATAGACCGAGCCCGGGTTCGCCGGGTGCAGGATCTCGCGGTCGATCTCGCCGTCGGGGGTCGGCACCTTCACGGTCAGGTAGCCCTCGGGGATCGGCGCCGACCCGCTCCAGCCGTACCCGTAGACGCCCATGGTGCCCAGGTGCACCAACGCGATGTCGCGGCCGCTGGCCACGATCGCGGCCAGCACGTTGTGGGTGCCGCGCACGTTGTTGTCCACGGTGTAGCGCTTGGCGATGGTGCTGCGCATGGAGTACGGGGCCGCGCGCTGTTCGCCGAAGTGCACGATGGCGTCGGGCTGGAGGTCGCGCAGGAGCGTCTCGAACCGGTCGAATTCCTCGGCCAAGTCCAAGTTCACGAAGCCCACGTCCTTACCGGTGAGTTCCTTCCACACCCGCACGCGCTCGCCCATGGGACGGATCGGGGTCAGGGACTCGACTTCGAGCTCGATGTCGATCTCGCGGCGACTCAGGTTGTCCACGACGGTGACGTCGTGACCGATGTCCGAAAGGTGCAGTGCCGTGGGCCAGCCACAGAATCCGTCGCCGCCCAGAACCAGTACCTTCATGTCAACTCCTCGATTGCTCGACGGCGCCTC
>JAKCEC010000168.1 GCA_021841725.1 Actinomycetes bacterium
TCTGGGACGCCGTCACCCGCGGCCCACTCAGCGGACCCCCGAGATCTGCGCCGCTGCTCGGCGGCGGGGCCCGTAGCGCGAGGTCGACGACCACCGCGGGGTCGCATCACCGAGGGCCACCTCAACGGTGCGCCGTCGTCGCCGGTCACCCTCGCGCGCGTGTCGTCTCGGCGTTCATCCGCCACGGGTGAGCGCCGAGACGCGTCCGTACTTCTCGCGACGAGTAAGAATTATCACGAAGCGTGGCGTCGACCACGCGCGACCTGCTAGCGTTGTTATCGCTGTCTGTGCCGCACTTCGCGGTGGAGCCGATTCGACTGTGACATATCGAGTTGGGCTCATCTCAACTCGTAGGAGTCATATGTCTATGTCCTTTGCCGACCTCGGTGTCCCCTCTAACCTCGTGGACCGCCTCGCGGCGCGTGGTATCACCGAAGCCTTCCCCATCCAAGAGGCCGCATTGCCCGACGCTCTCGCCGGTCACGACGTCGTGGGTAAGGCCGCGACGGGTTCGGGCAAAACCCTCGCCTTCGGTCTGCCCCTACTGGCCCGACTGGGCAAAGCGCGTCCGCGTAAGCCCCTCGGCCTCGTCCTCGTCCCGACCCGTGAACTCGCCGCCCAGGTCCAAAAGGAGCTCGCCCAGTTGACCGACGACCGCGGCCGGCGCATCATCTGCATTTACGGCGGCACCTCCTACAACGTGGCCCGCAAGGCACTGAACTTCGGTGTCGACGTCGTCGTGGCCTGCCCCGGTCGACTCGAGGACATGCTCGAACAGGGTGCCTTCGACCTCTCCGAGATCACCACGGTCATCGTCGACGAAGCTGACCGCATGGCGGACATGGGTTTCTTGCCCGCCGTCCGGCGCATCATGAGTGCGACCCCGCGAGACCGCCACGTGATGTTGTTCTCGGCCACGATGGGCCCCGACGTCAAGTCCCTCGTTAAGGAGTTCACGCACGACGCCATCGTGCACGACGTGGTCGGTGAAGAAGCCCCGAGTGACGTCGATCACTACTTCTGGCGAGTGCCGCGCGATCAGCGTCCCCAGTACACCGCCGAAATCATCGAAGAGTACGAGCGCGCCATCGTCTTCACCCGTACCAAGCACGGCGCGGACCGCCTGGCGCGTCAACTCGAAGAGCGCGGCATCAGCGCGGTGCCCCTGCACGGCGACCGCACCCAGGCCCAGCGCGAACGGGCGCTGCGTTCGGTGAAGAGTGGACAGGTGCAGGTCCTCGTCGCCACGGACGTGGCCGCGCGGGGAATCCACATCGATCTCCTACCGGTCGTCGTGCACTACGACCCGCCGGCGGCGGCGAACGACTACTTGCACCGTTCCGGCCGTACCGGCCGCGCGGGTGCCACCGGCGCCGTCATCTCGCTCGTCGGCGAGGACGCCATGGGTCAGGTCAAGCGCCTGCAGCGCGCCCTGGGTATTCCGACGTCCATCGAGAGTCGAGACGAGGCCCCGGCGATTCGCTTGGGCGCCGTCGACGACGGTGTCGCCGCCGAGCGCATCGACGACCGAGGCGGTAAGGGGCGCTCGGAGCGCCCCGCCGCACGCGACCGCGCTGGCTCGGACCGCAACGAGCGTGGACCACGCAGCTTCGAACGTCGCGAACGTCCCGGTGGTGAGCGCAGTTACCCTGAGCGTGCGCCGCGTCCCGAGCGCAGCTTCAACGACCGTAACGAGCGCGTCGCGCGCCCCGAGCGCAGTCTCAACGACCGCAACGAGCGCACCGCTCGTCCCGAGCGCAACTTCAACGACCGTAACGAGCGCACCGCGCGCCCCGAGCGCAGCTTCAACGAGCGCAAGTTCACCGGCGCCCCGGTGAAGGCCGGGAACGCGGAGGCCGTCGTGAGTTTCTTCAACGACTCCAAGGGCTTCGGTTTCGCGAGCGATGACAAGGGTGACGATCTGTTCATCCACTTCTCCAGCATCCAGGGAGACGGCTTCAAGTCGCTGTCCCAGGGTCAGAAGATCACCTTCGAGGAAGCCCAGGGGCCCAAGGGGCGCGAAGCGCGTAACGTCCGTGTCGTCGGCGGTGCCAGCGGTGGCCGCTCGCGCCGTTACTAGACTCACGTCTCATGTCTGACAAGCCACTCGTCGAACCCCACCTCGGTGACCCACCGAGCGAACTCCTCATCGAGGACCTCGTAGAGGGCACGGGGGCTGTCGCCGCCACTGGTGCCACCGCCGTCGTCCACTACGTGGGGGTCGGCGTCACCAGTGGCGAAGAGTTCGACGCGTCCTGGAACCGAAACGAACCGTTCGCCTTCCCCCTCGGTGCCGGTTACGTCATCAAGGGCTGGGACGACGGGGTCCAGGGGATGAAGGTCGGCGGACGGCGGCGCCTCGTAATTCCCGCGCACCTGGGTTACGGTGACCGGGGCGCCGGCGGGGTCATCGCCCCCGGCGAGACCCTCATCTTCGTCGTCGACCTGCTCGAACTGCGCTAATCCCTCACTCCAGGGGCGAGAGCGCGTCCACCCGCAACATTCGCTGGTAGTCCCCGTAGCGTTCACAGCAGATCTCCACCAGCAGTGACAGACGCTCGTTGGGGTCACGCAGCGAGATCACCTTGAATTGGTCCAGTATCGCCATCGGCGTCATAGAACACAGCTGCCAACTGCGCACCCACGGGTCCTCCGCCATCGAACAATTGGGGGCGAAGACCTCGTCGAGAGCCACCTCGCTCTGCAGATGTCGCAGCGCGCGCACCGACGTCTCGGCGAGGTGCAGGAGCTCGGGATCGATCATGACGTCGTCACAACAGCGTTCCTCGGCCAGGGCGCGCGGGTAGGGGTCGTCGTCGAGCCAGGAATCGATCGCGAAGCACGATTCCCCCTCGACGACCAACAGGACCTTGCCGTCGGGCAATCGCTGCTGACCACGAATGCGCAACATCGTCCCCACCAGCGTGCGCACGTCGCCGCCGCCGACCTCGCAACCACGCGCGATCAAACAGGTGCCAAAGCGCGAGGCGTCGCCCACGTCCGCGAGGAGTTGCTGGTACCTCGATTCGAAGACGCACAAGCCGACCACCTGATGGGGAAAGACAACCATACCCAGTGGGAACATGGCTACTTCGGCGCGGGTCACCTCCCCAGACTAAAGGTGGTGGCGCCTCACGACGACGTTCGTAACTCCTCCACCAGGGCGCGCAGCGCACGCGCACGATGGGAGTTCGCGTTCTTCTCCGGCGGCGTC
>JAKCEC010000169.1 GCA_021841725.1 Actinomycetes bacterium
ACCGCGAATTCGTGGCGACGCTACTGGCCAGCGCCAAGGGGGTCGCGCTCAGCGATGACGAACACTTCGCGCTCGACCGGGCGTGGGCCGCACTGGCGACCCCGCGACCGACGCGCGTACTGGCGGCCCTCGCGGCTCGTCTCACCCCGTCGCTCACCGACGTCGACGCCGTGGGCGGCGCCCCGCGTTCCGTCGCGCTCACGCTGCGACGTTTCCTCGACGGGGACCTCGCGGGCCTCTACGACGGAGAGGGGAGTCCGGTGAGTTTCGACGCTGCGCTGGTGGTGCTGGACGTCTCGCGCTTCTGGGGTACCGACGAGGTCGCGGTGGCGGCGCTGAGCGCGGTGGCGGCGGCCCGACACTTGGCCGCGTCCGACGACCCGGGCTACCTCGTCCTCGACGAGGCCTGGGCGCTCTTGGGTGATCCGTCGTCGCTGCGGTGGCTACAGGGATCGTGGAAGTTGGCGCGCGCGAGGGGCGTCGCCCACGTTCTCGTGCTGCACCGCTGGAGCGACGTGGCCTCGGTCGGATCCGCCGGCAGCGCGCAGCGCGCCCGCGCGGGCGGCCTGCTGCGCGAGAGTGAGACGACGTGGCTGTTTCGCCAGCCCCCCGACGAATCCAGTGAGATGGCGCAGGTGCTCGGACTGAGCGAGCGCGAGCGCGCCAGTCTGGTCGAGTTGGCACGTGGCACGGCCCTGGTGCGCTACGGCGCGGCCCGATCCCTCGTTCGCGTGCGCCCCAGCCCCCGGGACCGGGGATTCGTGGATAGTGACGCGGCGATGAGGTCGACCCGTGCGTGAGAAGCGACTGGTACTCGGACGACAGTGCGTCGGGGGTGTGCCCGTGGGGGCGCGCGTGCGACTCGACCGGGGGCATTCCCTGTTGGTCGTCGGTCCGACCCAATCGGGTAAGACGTCGTCGCTAGTGATCCCCGCCATCCTCGCGTGGCCGGGTCCGGTCGTGGTCACCAGCGTGAAGAACGACGTCGTGGCGGCGACCACACCGTGGCGCGCGACGCTCGGTGACGTCCAGTGCCTCGAACCCGGTCGCGACGAGGGACGCACCTGGGACCCCCTGGAGGGACTGCACGGACTGCGTCACGCCCTGCGGGTGGCGCAGTCACTCACCAGTGAGTCGGCGCGCGCTGAGGCCGAGTTCTGGAATTCGCTGGCCGTGAAGCTCGTGGCCGGACTGTTCGTCGTCGCTCAAATCGGCGGTGACGCGATCTTTGACGTGGCGGAGGCGGTCGAGAGCCGACGCTGGCTCGACTGGATCCCCCACGACGTCACGTCGCCGCACGCCGCACTGTTGACCTCCTTCTTGCACTACGACCCCAAGACCCTCGACGGGGTGGTGACGACCGCCGAGACGATGCTCCTGCCCTGGCGCTTTCGCCAACCCACCGCCCGGATCGGCGACGTCGGGGCCGGGGCCAACACGCTCTACCTGTGCGGTGCGCGCGGTGAGCACCGGACCTACGAGCCGCTCTTTCGCGGTGCGCTGCGCCGCGTGCTGGAGGATCAGCAGACGCGCCACGACGCGCGCTCGGCCCTCCCGCTGCTCCTGGTCCTCGACGAGGCGGCGACCGTGGCGTCCCTCGACGAACTCGATCAATTGGCGGCCACCCTCTCGGGGCTCGACGTGACGCTCGTTACTGTCGTGCAGGATTTCGCTCAACTCGCGGCGCGGTGGGGGGCGCGCGCGGCGACGATTGTGAACAATCACGCCACGCGACTGGTGCTGGCCGGTCTGGCCGACCCCACCGTCGGAACCTACCTACCCGAAGTCCTCGAAGCGCCCGAGGGGCGTCGGGTGGTGTCGCTGCGGATGCGACCCCGTAACACCGGCGTGGTGGTGGCGGGACACCGCGCCCTGCGCACGGTGCGCCTACGGCCGTGGTGGCGACAACGTGGTCTGCGCGCCCGGGGACGGCGTCCGGCGTCAGTACTGTGGAGCAATGGAGGAACCGTCCGTCAGCCCTGACGATGTGCTCGCCATCGATGTCGGGGCGACGAACATCAAGTTCGCGCGCATCGACGCGCACGGCCGTCTGCGAAGTTCGCTCAAGCGCCGCCCCACGCCGCACCCGTGTCCGCCCGAGCGACTGGTGGAGTGGATCGTGCAGCGCACACGAAATTTCGTGGTCGATCGCGTGGGCGTGGGTTTTCCGGGGGAGTTCGAAGACGGGTACGTGGTGCGGCCCGGGAACCTGTCGCGTCTGGCGGGGGTGGGCAGTGACATCGACCCCGAACTCGACCGGCGCTGGCAGGGGTTCGCCCTCGAAGACACGCTGCGCCGCGAGACCGGTCGCGACGTGAAGGTGGTGAACGACGCGACGCTGGCGGCGTTGGGATGCTGTCGGGGCGTGGGCACCGAGTTAGTGGTGACGCTGGGCACGGGATGCGGCCTCGCACTGCGCGTCCGTGGTGAACGGCGCCGCGTGCGCGACCTGGGTCGCGCGGAATTCGACGCCGGTCGTACTTTTGACCAAGCGTTGGGCGAGCGCGCGCGAGCCGGTGACGCCGAGCGGTGGCGCCGGGACGTGATCTCGGTGGTGAGCGCACTGGCCGAGGAATTCGGCGCTTCGCGGGTGTATTTAGCGGGGGGCAACGCCCGTCGGATTTCGAGCACCGCGTTCGCCGCTCGGCGCTTCGGTGTCGAGATCGCCGGTAACGAGGCGTCCCTGCGCGGCGCAGCGCAACTCTTCACGGATTCCTCCCCGGCGCCGACCCCATCGCCGACCCCGTGAACGGTCGGCTAGCATGGACTGCCTGTACCAACGCGGCTGTAGCTCAGCGGATTAGAGCATCGGTCTACGGAACCGAGGGTCGGGGGTTCGAATCCCTCCAGCCGCACCAAATGACCTTGAAACTCCAGAATCTGGCGGGTCGAGTCCTTCCCCATTGGGGGATTGAGCCGAGAACTCGTCGGTTGGGTTTGCCGATGTCGGGCGGGTCGCGTTTTCAGCAGTTTTGAGAGTTGCGAACGCCTTGTTCGATGCGCTGGACGAGAGCGTGGGCCTCGGTGGGGTTACTGCTGGCCCGCGCCCGGTGGAAGTGCCTCAGCGCATCGAACTGGTCGCGGTCCGCTTCTGAATTTTGGAGCTGGTTGGGCATCTCTCGGGGAGTGAGCAGGATTTTGAGGAGATAAATCCGTCGGTCTTGTTGCGCGCGTGGCCGATTACTCGG
>JAKCEC010000170.1 GCA_021841725.1 Actinomycetes bacterium
GCCCTCATCGCACAGGACGAGCCCCATGGGGAGGGCGTCGAGGGAGCGGCGCAGGCGCACCGCGTCCGCGCCCGCCTCGGTGACCACGGTCGTCGCCACCCCGGCCACCTCCTCGAGGTGCGCGAGGGCGGCCTCGACCTTGCCCTTGTCGTCTTGGGGTTCGACCCCCAACCGACCGCCGAGCGCCGCCAGCCGCTGCGCGATGGCGCGGTGGCCGCGGCGTCGAAAGATCAGGACACCCAGCCCCACGCCGACGAGAAGCACGACGACGCCCGCGCCGTAGAGCAGAGCGGGCGGCCACGACGAGGCCACGTTACGGCTGATGGTGATGAGCACACCACCATTCTCGCAGAAGTTGGCCGAAAGGTCGCGATAGCGACCGTTGCGAGTCCCGACCGAAAGTGAGACGTCATGTTATTAGCCGGTGTTATCCTGAACCCTTCCACCAGCGATCTGCCGGGCGCGTCGGTGCTGCAGCAACTGGCGAACGGACTGGGCGCCTGGGCGCTCATCGGTTCGCTGATCGCGCTGCTGCTCGGGGCGCTGATGTGGGCGATTGGATCGCACACCCAGAACATGCACCAATCCTCGGCGGGTCGCCGAGCGGTCGCGACGTCCCTGGTGGCCGCGGTGCTCGTGGGGGCCGCTCCCGCGCTGATCAACTTCTTCTTCTCCGCCGGCCTGCGGGTCCACTAGTGCACTCGCTCGTGTGCCTACTCAACCCGGTGGGGTGCGCCACGCGGTCCTTGACCAAGGCGACGCTGGGCGACCTCTTCGGGGCGCTCACCTCGTGGGTCCTGTCCAGCGTCGCGTGGCTCTTGCACGTCACCGGCGCAGTGCTCAATGCCGCCAGCGAGCCCGCGGCGATCGTGCGCGCCGCGTCAACGGAGTACGTGACCCTGGCGACGCTCTCGCCCCTGTTGTTACTCATCGGGCTGTTGGTGTCGACACTGCACTCCCTGCGACACGGTGACGCCTCGGCGCTCTGGCGGTCCTTCCTCGGGGTGGCCCCGGTCTGCGTGTTCGCCATCGTCGCGGCGCGGCCCCTGGCCCTCGTGTCGCTCGAGGTCGTGAATCAACTCTGTACCACCGCCGGCAGTACCGTCGCCCACGGCGAGTTCGCGATGGGCGGGGCGCTGACGACCCTCTCACTGTCCCCGACCCCCGGCTTCGGGGTCTTCCTCCTGGCGCTCCTGGTGGTGGCCGGCGCGGTGCTGCTGTGGTGTGAGCTCGTCGTGCGATCGGTCGTCCTCACGCTGCTGATCGTGCTGGTGCCGGTGGTGATCCCCCTCGCGGCCATTCCGGCCATGCGCCGGGTCGGGTGGCGACTGGTCGAGACCTACTGCGCGGTGGCGCTCAGCAAGTTCTTCATCGTGGTCACCCTGGCGCTCGGCCTGAGCGAACTCACGGCGAAGGGGGCGAACACCGTCATCACCGGAGCGGTGACGTTACTCCTCGCGTCGGCGACCCCCTTCGTCATCCTGCGCCTCATCCCCTTCGTCGAGACCTCGGCGATGCACGGCGTCGAGGGTCTTCGCCAGCGCGCGACGCGTGCCGTAGCCAGTGCGCCGAGTTCGCCGGCGGGCCAGGTCGTGGCGGCGTTGGCGCCCGCGGTCGCGCCCCCCGGCGAGCCGACGCGCCGCGAGGACTGGGGCATCGCCAATTGGGAGCCGGGCCCGGACGTCGAGATGCCCGGCGACGACGGGCCGACGCCCCCGGCCCCCCTGGGTGAGCCACTGCTGCGGGGCGGACACGTGGCCTACCTCAGTGACGACGGCGGTCCCGTGGTGGGGTGGCACTTTGACGAATAACCCGGTGCGCGCGTCGTTGGGCGAGGGCGACGCCTGGCCGCGCTGGTGGGGACTCGCCCGGCACCGGGTGGCGCTGGGTCTCGCCGCCCCCGTACTCGGCGCTGACGCCCTACTGCGACCGGGTCGACGGTGGTGGGAGTGGCTCGTCGTCGTCCTCGCCCTCGGGGCCGCGTCGCCGGGACCGGGCCAGGGGTCGTGGGCCGAGTGGTGCGCCGCCGCGACGCGCTACTACGGGCGCCGTCGCGTCGGGTGGATCTCGCTCGACGCCGACGCCGACAGCCTGGTCGTACTCTCGCGGGGCCGCCAGCGCGTGTGGTGCTACGAGTTGACCCATCGGGGCCGTCTCGACTTGAGTGAACGTGACGTCGTCGTGGCCTCGCGACTCAGCCAAATGGTGGACTCCTTCGCGGCCGCCGGTGAGTCCGCCCACGTTTCGCTCCACGTCGACACCGGCGCGTGGTCGGGACCGCCGGCGCGCACGTGCCTGAGCGTGAACGTGAGCGGGGCGGTACCCCCGGAGTGGCGCGCCCGCGCCGCGGCGGGGGTGCCGCGTAGCCTCGGGACGGGACGTCAGGCGCTGCTCGAACGACGCCACTACGTGCGAACCGGCGGGTCGGTCCTGCGCACGCTGCGGGTCGGGGACTTCGCCGCGGGTCGCGCGAGCGCAGCCCTGGAGACCCTCGGACAATTCGGTTCCGACCTGTCGCTGTCGCTGCACGCCGACGTCGTCCCGCTCGCGCGCGCCCGGCGCGAGAGCGCACGCGCGGTGCACCGCGTGGGGGCGGGGGCGGAGTTCGGACGCGCCGCCGGCTTTCGGTGGTCCGCGCACGACCAGGTGGGGCTCGAGGCGCTGCGCCAGCGAGAGCAATTGGTGGCGCAGGGGGCCGCGCTCTGTCACTGGGCCCTCTACATCGTGGTGCGCGCCGATTCACTCGCCGCGCTGCGCGCACGGGTACGCGAGACCTGCGACGTCGCCCGCGCGGCGGGATTACGACTCGACGTCGGGACTGCGCGACAGGGGGAGTGGTTGACCTGGCAACTCCCCGGTGGTCCGGGCTGGTGAGGCGCGCGTGGACGCACTGGGGCACCTCGCGCGACTTCGCGGCGCTGCGACTGCCGACGCACGACGCTGGTCCGGGGACGTCGGGCCCCTCGCTCGGACGCTCGGTGCGTGGCGGCGAGTTCTCCCTGGACCCCTTTGACGCGTACCGCGCCGGCGTCGTGAGCAATCCCAACGTGGTGGTCGCCGGGGCCATCGGCACCGGCAAGAGCACCCTGGTGAAGATGATGATCGACCGGGCGCTGGCCCGTGGTCGTCGGGTGGTCGTAGTGGACCCCAAGGGCGAGTACGCGGCGCTGGCACAC
>JAKCEC010000171.1 GCA_021841725.1 Actinomycetes bacterium
CCACTGGGACGTGGCACGACGCCCGGGGCGAATAGACTTCACGTCGGCGTTCGCGGGCGGGGAGAGTGATGATGAGACGACGATGCCAGCGTCGCGACGCGACCGGGCCGGTCGCACCCCATGAGTGAGGTCTCCTCGGGCCTCACGCCGGGCGCCGTATCGCGGGTGCCCCGCACGGTGGTGTGGCGGCGTCGACCCTGGGAGATATGGAGCCCCCGGTCGCCCGACGACCTCGTCGCCGTGTTAAGTGACGCCGCCGGCGCCGAGGGGATCTCCCCGATGGCGATTGCGGGGGCGAGCGGTGAGCGCGGGCTCCGGGAGCGCCCCCTCGTCATCGCGGGTCGCGACGCCGACCGCAATCCGTGGCGATTCGAGTTCCGGGGCGTGATGAGGCCGGGGTCGGGCGGCACGTGGTTGTCGGGGGTCGTGGGACCGCGCTCCGCGCTGCTGGTGACGGTCCTCGCGTGGATGAGCGTCGTGGCGGTCTTCTTCGTCAGCGGCGTCGTGGCCGTGGTCGTGGGCGAGTTCAGCGGTCAGGCGCCGCTCGTGGTGCCCTGGCTGGTCGCTCCGGCCGTGGTGCTCCTCGTGTCCTACGGCCTGCACCGAGCGGCGTGGGCGAGCGCGGAGAAGCGCTGGCGCGCGACCGACGAGTGGCTGCGTCGCGTCGTCGACGCACCCACCGCGCCCTGAGGGTGCTCGACGCCGCGAGGGCGCCGAGCGGACGCCTCGCGGCGACTCACCCGCCGGTGGCGCCGTCGATCGCTTCGCGTAGGAGGTCGGCGTGCCCGAGGTGGCGGGCGTACTCGTCGACCATGTGCACCGCGATGTAGCGCAGACTGACGTCGTCGCCCGACCGCTGCTGCGCGGCGATCTCGTCGAGTCCGTGTTCGCGCGCCACCTCGCGCGAGGCCGCGCAGGTCGCCACGAAGAGCGCGACGACGTCACGCGGGTCGACGGAGTCCAGGTCGTCGAAGTCGGCGTTGGGGTGTTGCGCGGTGGAGTAGAGGGGGGCCTCCTCGCGACCGAGGAAGCACCGCTGGAACCAGTAGTGCTCGACCTTGGTCAGGTGACGCAAGAGGCCCAGCAGGGACAGCGCCGAGGGGGGGGTGGCCCGTCGCTTCAGCTGTTCGTCACTGAGGTTCTGGCACTTCAAGAGGACGACCGAACGGCAGTAGTCGACCATCGACCAGGTCACTTCGCCCTCGGTGCCGGTGAGTCGGGGGAAGGCGGGCTCGACGTGTTCGACCGCGGGCATACGGTCAGGGTAGTCCGCGGAGGGGGCGCCGTCGGCGATGGCCGCGGGTCCCGCGGCGAGGGCGTCGAGGAGCCACCCGGCGAGGGGCACTAGTACGTTGACGTCACCGCGGACCTTGACGCGCCCCTCCCGCAGGGCACTCGCGCTGTCGAGGGCGCCCGCGGCCAGGTCGGCGGCGTCGCGAAAACTCAGACGCAGCACCGCGTCAGGTTCCTCGACGGCTCCCGGTGCGACGCTCACCCGCGCGTCGGCGAGGGCGAGGGTGACGGCCGAGACGGCGCCGACGGGGGCGTCTACGAGGTCGAGCACGATTCGACTCGGGCGCGTCCCCGCGGGCAGGGCCGCGCGCGTCGACGCGGCGAGTCGCGCGTTGAGTTCCTCGAACCACCGGTCCGAGAGGAAGTCGCCCACGCGTTAGGGGGCGGGTTGGACCGCGGCGTCGCCGGCCGAGCGCTTGGTCCGGCGACGGATCTTGCGACCGAGCCAGGCCACGGGGTCGTAGTGGGCGTCGACGACACGCTCCTTGAGCGGGATGATGGCGTTGTCGGTGATCTTGATGTGCTCGGGGCACACCTCCGTGCAGCACTTGGTGATGTTGCAGTAGCCCAGGCCCATCTCCTCGCGAATCAGGTCGCGACGGTCGTTGGTGTCCAGGGGGTGCATCTCGAGCTCGGCGTAGCGGATGAAGAAGCGCGGGCCCGCGTAGTGCTGCTTGTTACCCTCGTGGTCACGGATGACGTGGCACACGTCTTGGCACATGAAGCACTCGATGCACTTGCGGAACTCCTGGCCCCGCTGCACGTCCTCCTGGTACATCACGTAGCCGTTCTCGGGCATCGGCGGGGGCAGGAGGGCGGGCACCTTCTCGGCCTGGGCGAAGTTGAAGGAGACGTCGGTCACCAGGTCGCGGATGATGGGGAAGGTCTTCATCGGCGTGACCGTGACGGGCCCCTCGGGCAGGGTGTCCATGCGGGTCATGCACATCAGGCGCGGCTTACCGTTGATCTCCGCCGCGCAACTGCCGCACTTGCCCGCCTTGCAGTTCCAGCGACACGCCAGGTCGGGCGCCTCGGTGGCCTGAATACGGTGGATGACGTCGAGCACGACCTCACCCTCGTTCTGCGCGACGGTGTAGTTCTCGAAGTCGCCGCCCGTCGCGTCGCCACGCCAGACCCGCATCGTTACCTCAGCCATTACTTTGCCTCCTCGAGCAGTGCTTTGAGTTCTTCGGGCATGGGCAGGAGGGGTGACTCCTCGGTCACGATGTCGCTGTCCCAGTTACCGCCCGCGCTGGTGTGGGCGAAGTTGAACTTGGCAAACTCGGGGTCGGCGCCGGGGAAGTCCTCGCGGGTGTGACCGCCGCGCGACTCCTTACGCAGACTCGCGCCGATGGTGACGGCCTTGCAGACCGTGATCATGGCCGGCAGGTCCGTGGCCAGGTTCCAGCCCGGGTTGTAGGCCCGCCCGCCCTTCACCTTGATGTTCTTGACGCGTGCGGTGAACGTCTCGAGTTGCGCGCGCGCGTCATCGAGCTCTCGCTGGGTGCGAATGATGCCGACGTTGACCTGCATCATCTCCTGGAGGTCGCGCTGGATGTCGTAGGGGTTCTCGCCCGACTCGCGCTCGAAGGGCGCCAGGGACTCGGCGACGGCCGCCTCGATCTCGTCGGGGTTCATCGGACCCGCGAGGTCGCCGGCGTCGATGTAGTCGGCGGCGCCCGCCCCGGCGCGCTTGCCGAAGACGATGAGGTCACTGAGCGAGTTGCCCCCGAGACGGTTGGCCCCGTGCATGCCGCCGGCCACCTCGCCGGCGGCGAAGAGCCCCGGCGCCGCGGTGGCGGCGGTGTCGGCGACCACCTGGACGCCCCCCATGATGTAGTGGCAGGTCGGACCGATCTCCATGGG
>JAKCEC010000172.1 GCA_021841725.1 Actinomycetes bacterium
CGCGGGTCTGATAGGCGATGCTCTCGAGGGCGGCGCGCGCCAGGTGCACCCGCGTGGTCCCGCGGGTGATGCCCACCACGGCGCCGCGCGCACGCGGATCCCAGTGGGGCGCCCCGAGTCCGGTGAGCGCCGGCACGAACCACACGTCGCCGTTGTCGGGTAGTGACGCGGCCAGGGCCTCGCTCTGGTCCGCCGTGTCGAGGATGCCCAATCCGTCGCGCAGCCACTGCAGGGCCGCGCCCGTGACGAAGATGGACCCCTCCAGGGCGTAGCGCGGGGTCGACCCCTCGTCCCCGGCCACCGCCGTCACCAGGAGTGACGTACCGCCAGTGTGCGCGTGCGCGCCACTGTGTCGCAGGACGAAGGATCCCGTGCCGTAGGTGTTCTTGGCCTGCCCCTCGCGCACGCAGCCCTGACCCAGGAGGGCGGCCTGCTGGTCACCCAGGACCCCCGTGACGGGGACGCTCGCGCCCAGCACGTCGGCGTCGAGCTCGACGAAATCCGTCTGACTGGGCTCGATGCGCGCCAGGACCTCGCGCGGTACGCGAAAGAGCTGACACAACTCGTCATCCCACGTCGCGCGGCGCAGGTCCATCAACGACGTGCGCGAGGCGTTGGTCACGTCGGTGGCGTGCACGCGTCGCTCGCTCAGGCGCCACAGTATCCACGAATCGACGGTGCCCACGCAGATCTCGCCACGCGTCGCGCGCGCGCGCAGGCCCGGCACGTGATCGAGGAGCCAGGCGATCTTGGTCGCCGAGAAGTAGGGGTCGAGACGCAGGCCCGTGCGCTCGTGCACCCAGGGACCCGCCCCCTCGCGCTCGAGGTCGGCGCAACGGTCGGTCGTGCGGCGGTCCTGCCAGACCAGGGCGCGGTGCACGGGACGCCCACTGCGGCGCTCCCAGGCGACGACGGTCTCGCGCTGCGTGGCGACACCCACCGCCGCCACGTCGCGCGCGCGCAATCCCGCGTTCGCGAGCGCGTGACGCATCGTCGCCACGACTGCGTGGAAGATCTCTTCGGGGTCGTGCTCCACCCACCCCGGCTGGGGGAAGTACTGCGTGATCGGTCGACTCGCGCTCGCGCGGACCCGTCCTTCGTCGTCGACCACGAGACAGCGGGTACTCGTCGTTCCCGCGTCGATTGCCAGCACGAAACGCGTCATCGCCGCCTCACCCCCCGCACCCGCCTCGGGGCCGGGCCACCCTCGTCGCCCGACGCGACACCCGAGGTCACCGCTGGCTCAAGTCAAGCAGACCACGGAGGTCGCCGGCCGCGTCACTAGAATCGATGGGTGGACTCCGTCATCGTGTTCGTCGCCCAGTACTTCTTGTACCTCAGCGTCATCGTGACCGTCTGGTTCTGGTGGCGTCGCGACCGACCGACCAAGGTCGAACTGGGCTTTCGCCTACTGGTGGGTGGACTACTCGCGTTGGCGCTGGCGCGCGTCGCGGGACACCTCTACTACGACCCTCGACCCTTCGTCACCCAGCACGTCCGACCGCTCTTCGCGCACGCCGCCGACAACGGCTTCCCCTCGGACCACGCGCTCTTGACGTCCTTCCTCGCCGTCAGCGTGATGTGGTACTCGCGACGGGTGGGTGCCGTCCTCTTGGCGAACGCCGTACTGGTGGGGGCGTCGCGCGTCGCGGCCCACGTACACTCCCCGATCGACATCATCGGGTCCTTTGTGTTCTCGGGCGTCGCGGCGCTCGTCGCCAACGTCGTGACGAAGTGGGCGCGCCGTCAGACCTGGTGGCGACGTCTGGACCGCTCGGCCTAGCGACGAACCAGCCGGTCCGTCGGGCACCCCTACTCGGGTTCGCCCTCGGCCAGGATGCCGTAGAGCGCGCGGCGCGCGTCAGCGAGGACCGCGGTGGCCTTGGCCACCTGGGCGTCGGACCCCGCCATCAACACTTGGCGCGCCGCCAGCACCACCTGTCGGCCGGTGGACATCAGCTCGCGCGCCGACGTGGCGGCACCGCCCTCGGTGTTCTCCCAGGGCCGCCCCAACTGCTCGCGCTGTTCGCTCACCACGCGACGTCCCGCCTCGGTGAGCGCGTAGGTGCGGCCCGTCCCCTCGGTGCTGGCCCGCACCAGACCCTCGTCCTCGAGTTGTTGCAGAACGGGATAAATCGAGCCGGGGCTCGGACGCCACGTCTCGTTGGACCGCTCACTGAGTTCCTGAATCAGTTGGTACCCATTGCTCGGTGCCTCGTCGAGGAGGACGAGTACCGCGGCGCGCACGTCCCCGCGGCGCTGACGTCGCCCGTCGCGGCGCCCGGGTCCACCGCGAAACCCCGCGCCGTGGCCGGGGTGGATGTGGCCGGGTCCGCGACGGCGGCGACCCTCACCCGGCGTGCGATCACCCCGGGGAAACTCTGATTGATTGAACATGTGGTTCCTCCACTACTTGTTGTGGGTACTCGAAGAGTACTATTACGTTATATAACGATATATCGTTATTATTCAGATGTCAAGTGGTGGTCAGGGAACTGCTCACTCCCCTGATCAGGTGCCCTCTGGCACCCGCGGGTGGCTCGCGCTCACGCGACGTGGGGTACGTGCGAGCACCGAGCAGGTCCCACCGGTAGCCGACCAGGTCGCGACACACGACGCGGGCGCACGACCACCCCGCGATGAACGCCCGTCGTCGGTCGTGGCCGCCGGGTCGTCCACCGGTTCAGCGTCGCGTACGTCGACGACGAACGTGACCCCCGTCGTCGTTCACGACCGGGGGTCACCGGTTCGATCGGCGCGACCCGAGGCGAACCACCGCGACGGCGCGACGGCGCGCTCAGTAGTCTGAGCGTGATGAGCGCACTGCAGTGGGTCTGGTCGGTCGCCGCGGTGGCGTCGACCGTCGCCTGGGTGGCGTCACTGAGGACGCGCGACTACTCGTGGGTCGATCGAGCCTGGTCGATTCTCCCGGTGCTGTACACGGTGATCATCGCCGCCGGCGCACATTTCTCAGTGCTCCGGCTCAACGTCATGGCGATCCTGGTCACCCTCTGGGGCGCGCGTCTCACCTTCAACTTCGCGCGCAAGGGTGGCTACTCCGGCGTCGAGGACTACCGCTGGGCGGAGGTGCGCGCGGCGATGACGCCCCGACAGTTCCAGCTCTTCAACCTCGTGTTCATCGTCGTCTACCAGAACATC
>JAKCEC010000173.1 GCA_021841725.1 Actinomycetes bacterium
TTCGGGGGTTGTTGCGGCACGACGCCCGAACACCTGGCGCGCGTCGTGGCCGCCGTGCGCCCCCTGGCGCGCGCCGCGCGAGCGCCCGTCCTCGAACCCTCGGTCAGCTCCATCTACTCGCCCGTCACGTACCACCAGGACCGCTCGGTACTCCTCGTGGGGGAGCGCACCAACGCGAACGGCTCCAAGAAATTCCGCGAGTCCATGCTCGCCGGCGACTGGGACGCCTGCGTCGCGATCGGGCGGGACCAGATCAAGGAGGGGGCGCACGTGCTGGACGTGTGCGTGGACTACACCGGCGCCGACGGCGTCCACGACATGAACGAGGTCATGAGTCGCTTGGCCACGCAGTCCTCCGTGCCCATCATGGTCGATACCACCGAGACCGCGGTCGCGCGCCAGGCCCTGACCTGGTTGGGGGGCAAGGCCGTCCTCAACTCCGTGAACCTCGAAGAGGGCGACGGACCCGGCACGCGACTCGACGGCTTCCTCTCCCTGGCCGCCGAGTTCGGGGCCGCGGTCGTGGCCACCTGCATCGACGAGGAGGGCCAGGCGCGTACCGCGGAATGGAAGGTCCGCGCGGCGCGCAACATCACCGAGCTGGCGGTCACGCGCTACGGGCTCAGCGCCACCGACGTGTTCATCGACCCCCTGGCGCTACCCCTCTCGACCGGCATGATCGAGTCGCGCCGCGACGGCATCGAGACCATCGAGGCCATTCGCCGGATCAAGGCCGAACTCGCGGGGGTGCGCACGATACTCGGGCTCTCGAACGTCTCCTTCGGGCTCAACCCGGCGGCGCGTCAGGTGCTCAACAGCGTCTTCTTGCACGAGTGCGCGGAGGCGGGCCTCGACGCCGCCATCGTGCACGCCTCGAAGATCCTGCCCCTCGCGCGCGTCGACGAGGAGGCGCGCCGCGTGTGCCTCGACCTCATCTACGACCGTCGCCGCGACGACTACGACCCGCTCAGCGAACTCCTGCGCCTCTTCGAGGGGGCCACCCTCGCCTCGAACAACGCGACGTCGCTGGACGATCTGAGCCTCGAGGAACGCTTACGTCGGCGCATCATCGACGGGGTCCGCGTGGGACTCGAGGCGGACCTCGATCAAGCGATGGCCGAGGGACTGACCCCCCTCGCCATCGTGAACGACCACCTCCTCGAGGGTATGCGAGAAGTGGGTGCCCTGTTCGCCAGCGGCGAGATGCAGTTGCCCTTCGTGCTGCAGTCCGCCGAGACGATGAAGAGCGCGGTCGCGCACCTGGAGCCCTTCATGGAGAAGGTCGACCAGGGCGGGCGCGGCAAGGTGGTGCTCGCCACCGTCAAGGGCGACGTCCACGACATCGGCAAGAACTTGGTGGACATCATCTTGACCAACAACGGCTACGAGGTCGTCAACCTCGGTATCAAGGTGGGTATCAACGAGATGCTGAGCGCGGTCGAAGAACACGACGCCGACGCCCTCGGGATGAGTGGACTCCTCGTGAAATCCACGCTCATCATGCGCGAGAACTTGGAGTTGATGAACGAGCGCGGCATGGCGCACGTGCCCGTGCTACTGGGCGGCGCGGCGCTGACGCGCACCTACGTCGAACGCGATCTGCGCGAGACCTACGCGGGACGCGTCTTCTACGGGAAGGACGCCTTCGAGGGACTGCGCGTGCTCGACCGCCTCGGCGAATTGCGCAAGTCCGGCGAGGAGGACCCGGACTTCGGTCGCCGGATCTCTGAGAAGAACGTGCACCGCCGGATTCGTGGGGAACAGGGCGCGGCGCCCGCGGGACTGCCCGCGCGTAGTCCCAACGTCGAGGTCGACAACCCGCTCTTTCCCCCGCCCTTCGTCGGCAGCCGTGTCGCCAAGGGCATGTCGGTGGACGAGATCAGTGAGTTCTTGAACCTCACGGCCCTGTTTCGCAATCAGTGGGGATTCCGTCCCGACGACGGCGAGGACGACCCGGCCTTCAAGGCGCGCGTCAGCGCGACGTTACGCGAACAGATGGCGATTGCCAAGGCCGAGAGCCTGTTGACGCCCCAGGTGGTGTGGGGCCACTTTCCCGCGGCCGCCGACGGCAACGACCTCGTCATCTTCACCGACGACACGCGCCGCACCGAACGCACGCGCTTTCACTTCCCGCGTCAGCACGTCGAGCCGTTCTTGTGCATCGCGGACTTCTTTCGACCCGTCACGAGCCCCGACCGGGACTACGCCAGCTTCATGCTGGTGACCATGGGTGCGCGGGTCTCGCAGCGGTGCGCCGAACTCTTCGCCGAGAACCGTTACACCGACTACCTGTTGCTGCACGGTCTCGGCGTGGAGATGGCCGAGGCCCTGGCCGAGCTGTGGCACCAACGGATCCGCGAGGAACTGGGCTACCAGGCGGAGGACGGACCCTCGCTCTTTGGACTCTTCCGCCAGCAGTACCGCGGTGGTCGCTACTCCTGGGGCTACCCGGCCTGCCCCGACTTGACCGACAACGCCAAGGTCGCGGAACTCCTCGAGGCCCGTCGCATCGGCGTCGAGGTCTCCGAGGGATTCCAGTTACACCCCGAACAGACCACCGACGCCATCATCTGTCATCACCCGATGGCCAAGTACTTCGTCGCCTGAGCCCCGGGATCGGCCTAGAAGGCGGGCCGACGGTCGATCTCCATGAAACGCTCCGGGTGCGCGAGCGGCGCGAATCCGACCTTCGCGTAGACGTCCTGGGCGTCGCGCGTCGCCAGGAGGATCCGCCGCACCCCCACGCTCGACCAGTACTCGACGACGTCGCCGACCATCCACGACGCCAGGCCCCGACCACGGAAGGCCGCGTCGACGAACACGTCACAGACCCAGGCGAACGTGACGTGATCGGTGACGATGCGCGCGCAGGCCACGGTCCGACCGTCGCTGGCGATCACGGCGTAGAGGTACGAGTTATCGATCGCCGTGTCGACCGCGTCGCGACTGCGACCCGTCGCCCAGTACGCCTCGGTCGAGAGCCAACGGTGGATCGTGGTGACGGAGATCCGCGTCAGGTCCGCGGTCAAGGTGTACTCGCCGCGAACTCGATCGGGCAACAGATTGGGCATAATTCACACGTCCTTTGGTCGTCCCAATCTTCACACCATTCCCGCCGGAACGCGACCCCCCCACGCGCGCGCGGCCCCCC
>JAKCEC010000174.1 GCA_021841725.1 Actinomycetes bacterium
GAGGTCTACTCAGATAGGCGCGACGCGGGTCGGGTCCTCGCCCAGCGCCTCACCTTCCTCGAGGGCGAGGACGTCGTAGTCCTGGGTCTCCCGCGCGGTGGGGTACCCGTGGCGGCGGAGGTGGCGACGGCGCTGCGCGCGCCCCTAGACGTCATCGGCGTGCGCAAACTCGGCGTCCCGTTCCAACCGGAGTTGGCCATGGGGGCCATCGGCGAAGGCGGCGTGATCGTGCGCGAGGAGTACGTGCTCGCCACCACGCGGGTGTCGCCGAGTGAATTCGAGCTCGTGGAGCGGACCGAGCGCGGCACCCTGAACACGGCGCTGGAGCGCTTCCGACGGGGCCGCAATGCGTTCCCACTCACTCGAAGGGTGGTGGTCATCGTCGACGACGGTCTGGCCACCGGGTCGACGGCGCGAGCGGCGTGTCGCGTCGCACGCCAGCGCGGGGCCTCGAGAATTGTGCTGGCCGTACCGGTCGCCCCCGCGGACGTCGCGGCGGCATTTGACGAGGCGGACCAGGTCATCGCGGCGGCGACGCCCGAACTCTTCGCCGCCGTGGGCCGCCACTACCGTGATTTTCGCCCGACCTCGGACGAGGAGGTGATCGGGGCGCTCGATGCGGCGGCCGAACGCGTGCGTCGCGCCGGGCAGACCCACGAGCCGGCCGACTTCGATGGCGAGATCACGTTCCTCGCCGACGGGGTGGAACTCGCGGGACACCTGCACCTCCCCGAGCGGACCCGGGCGGTCGTCATCTTCGCCCACGGAAGCGGCAGCAGTCGATGGAGTCCACGCAATCACTACGTCGCCGACATCCTCTACGAGGCCGGGATGGGCACGTTCCTCCTCGACCTGCTCTCGCCCTCGGAGGAACGAGACCGCCCTCTCGTCTTTGACGTCGAACTCCTCGCCGCCCGGCTCGTCGCGGCGACGCGATGGGTGCGGGCGCGTCGCGGGACCGAACAGGTCGCCATCGGCTACTTCGGGGCCAGCACGGGCGCGGGCGCCGCACTGGTGGCTGCCGCGATGGTACCCGATGAGGTCTCGGCCGTCGTCGCACGAGGCGGGCGCCCCGATCTCGCGGGCCCTCACCTCGACCGCGTGCGGACGCCCACCCTCCTCATCGTCGGTGGTGAGGACACGACCATGCTCGAGCTCAATCGCCAAGCCCTGCGTCGGATCACGGCGCCGGCGCGTCTCGCAGTAGTGGCGCACGCGACCCACCTCTTCGAGGAACCCGGCACGCTGGCCGAGGCCGCCGATCTCGCCCGTGACTTCTTCCTCGCCGAACTTCTGGTCCCCCACGACACGCGAGAACACGCGTGAACGAGGCACCGCCATCGGGGAGTGACGACGAGACCAGGTCGCTCGCGCGACCGCTGAAGGGACCGACCTCGACGCACTGGCGTGGGCCGAGACGTCCCCGTCACTGCGTCCGCTCTACCACGAGGGTCCCCCGAGCGAATCCGAACGCGAGACGGCGCCCAGCGGATGTTGACGTGAACCACGACGAGCGCCGATCCGATCCGAAACGTCGACGCGCCGCGCGCGACGACGTTGGGTCACAGGCCGAAGTCCTCGGGCATCTCCACGGCGACCACGGTGGCGCGCACCGTCGTGACATCATGGGCCCACACGCTGGTCTCGACGGTCACCTTACGTCCGCTGATCTCGCTCACCCGCCCGCGCAGCGTCAATTCCGGGCCGAGCGGGGTGGGTCGCAGGAACGTCACCTGCAATGATCCGGTGACGAAACGAAGGGGCGGCGAACTATCCATTGTTCGCTGTTGGGCACGATAGAGCGCCGCGGCGGCGGTGCCGGTGCTGTGACAATCGATCAACGACGCGAGGAGTCCTCCGTACACGAAGCCGGGTACCGCGATGTGAAACGCCGCCGGGGTGAAGCGCGTCTCGCTCTCCTCCCCCGCCCAGAACGTACGAATCCGGTACCCGTGTTCGTTCAGGCGTCCGCAGCCGTAACAGTGCGCGAGGTGCTCGGGGTAGTAGTCCTGGAATGCGAGCATGGTGACGGGCCGTCCATCCGTAGTCATCCGAATGGTACCCGGGACTGGCGCGGCGCCGGCGCCCGCCGCGACGTCACCGGACGGGCAACCCTCAACGGACCGCCGTCGTCAAGAGTTCGACCACGCGCTTCTTGTCGGCCGCCGTCAACTTGGTGACCGCGTAGGCGTTGGGCCAGAGATTGCCCTCGTCGAGCCTCGCGGCCTCTTGAAAACCGATGGTGGCGTAGCGGACATTGAACTTGGCGGCGCTCTGGAAGAAGACCACGACCTTGCCGTCGGCGTTCGTGTACGCCGGCATGCCGTACCAGGTCTTGGCGCGCAGGTCGGTGTGCTTCTTCACCAGTTGATGCAACGTTTCGGCCAATTCCTTGTCACTGCCGGTCATCTCCTCGATGGCGGCCAGGCACGCCGCCTCTAGGTCCGCGCCCGCCTTAGCGGCCTTGGCCTCGGCCGCCGCCGCGCGCATCGCGGCCTTCTCTTCCTTACTGAACGTTGCGCCCACGGCCTTCTCCTGTCCACTCCACATTGCCCGCATCGATCATGGCACGCGAGGCGACGATCCGCCACCAGGCACCCTCTCACGCGCCCTCGCCCCACGCACCCCGTCACCACGGTGAACGGGTCGCACGACGAGGAAGTCGGTGGGGCTACGAACCCCACCCGTTCCGCGGACGCCTCACCCGATACCGGCTCGCGCCGACGCCGTCACGGGAAAAACGAAACCGGGCGCGCCACGTCGGCGCCCGTCACCGCAGTGACGGGGCCGACGTGACGCGCCCGGCGGGGGGGACTACTTGACGCCGAAGAACAAGAACAGGTTCGTCGGGATGATCGGCGTCGTCAGGTTCTTCTTCACCTGAGAATCCAAGAAGGCGAAGGACTTGTGGGCGTTGATCGCGTTCCACTCGGCCTGACTGGTGACGCCGACGACCTTGACGTCCCACCACTCGGCCTGGCCACCGTTCTTCGTCGTGATGAAGTGCTCGTGACCGGGGGTCGCGAAGTTCTTCAGCGCTGACGTGAGTTGGGCCGCCGTGTACTGGGGGTAGAGCGGCTTGAGGGCGGGCTCGAGCGCGCTGAGGTCAATCGTGCCCGGGTGGTCGACGCACACCAGACCG
>JAKCEC010000012.1 GCA_021841725.1 Actinomycetes bacterium
CTGCGCACTGCCGGGCGGAGCGCTGCTCGTCACGTTGCTCTCGGGGGGGACGCGACGCGTGCACCACTACGGGCGCGGCCTCGTCGCCGCGGCCGTCGCCTGGGGGTTGGGCATTGCTCTCTTCGGCGCGGCCTCGTCGCTGTGGTGGGTGTGGGCGGGGCTGGCGATCGCCGGTGGGGCGGACGCCCTCAGCGGTATCTTTCGCTCCACCATGTGGAACGAGTCGATCCCGCCCGACATCCGTGGGCGCATGGCCGGCATGGAGATGATCTCGTACTCGTTGGGACCCACCGCGGGTCAGTTTCGCGCCGGCGTCATGGCCGCGTGGACCAGTCTGCGATTCTCGCTCACGGTCGGGGGTCTGGCCTGTTCGGGTTCGGTGGCGGCGCTGGCGGCGGCGTTGCCGTCCTTGTGGCGCTTCGACGCCCGCAGCGACGTCCACGTCGCGATGGTGCGGGCACTCCGCGCCGAGGACCATTCGCGCGAGGGGCCGGTCGATACCCCCTAGCATTTGTCCGTGTCCCGCACTACCTATCTCGTTACCGTGTCCGGACCCGACCGCGTCGGCGTCGGGTCCGAACTCTTCGCGGCGCTGGCCGAGGTCACCCGCGTGGGGGGGCAGCTCTCGGACGTCGCGCAGATCACCATTCGCGGCGCGCTCGTGCTCTGCGGCGAGGTCTGTGTCGACGAGAACGTCTCCGAGGACGACCTGTACGCGGCCCTGGGTGCGCGCGATATCAACCGCGACGGCGTGGTCGCCACCGTCGAACGCGTGACGCCGGACCCGGTCCAGGTGGGCGGCCGGCTCCTCGTGACGCTCCTGGCCACGCGCATCAGCGCCGATCAGCTCGCGGCGGTCTTCGCCGCCATCGCGTCGGTCGGGGCCACCTGCGAACGCATCGTGCACCTCGCCAGTTATCCGGTCGACTGCTACGAACTCGTGGTGCGCGGCCTCGACCACGCGACCCTGCGCGAGGCGGTGGCGGCGGTGGCCCAAGAACGCGGTCTCGACCTGGCGGTGCAGCGCGCCGGACTACACCGGCGGGCCAAGCACTTGGTGGTGATGGACGCCGACTCGACCCTGCTCCAAGACGAGGTCATCGACTTGCTCGCGCAGGAGGCGCACTGCGCCGACGAGGTCGCGCGCATCACCGAGCGCGCGATGGCGGGCGAGTTGGACTTCGCCGAGTCGCTGCGTGGACGGGTGGCGCTACTCGAGGGACTGGACGCGAGCGTCCTGGACCGCGTGCGCGAGCGGTTGCGTTTGACCCCCGGCGCGCGCACCCTGTTGCGCACCCTGCACCGATTGGGGTACGTGCCGGCGGTGGTCTCGGGGGGTTTCGTCGAGGTCCTGGCGCCGCTGTTGGCGGAGTTGCACGTCGACTACCTCGAGGCCAATCGTCTCGAGATCGTCCAGGGTCGTCTGACCGGTCGCCTCGCGGGGCCCATCGTCGATCGCGCGGGCAAGGCCCGGGCCCTCGAACGCTTCGCGAGTGAGGTGGGGGTGCCCCTGGCTCAGACCGTCGCGGTCGGCGACGGCGCCAACGACATCGACATGATCTCCGTCGCGGGCCTCGGGATTGCCTTCAACGCCAAACCCGTCGTGCGTGAACACGCCGACGCGGCCCTGTCCGTGCCCTACCTCGACGCGGTCCTGTACTTCCTCGGCATCAGCCGCGAGGAGATCGAGACGCAGTAGTCGTCTCAGCGTCGGCTGAGGTCGTGGGGTCCGTCGGCGGCGACTCGCGCCATCCACTCCTCGACCTCGTCGGGGTCGCGCGGGAGCGCCGCCGAGAGATTGCGGTAACCCTCGGCGGTGACTAAGACGTCGTCCTCGATGCGCACGCCAATGCCGCGGTACTCCTCGGGCACCGTCAAGTCGTTGGCTTGGAAGTAGAGACCGGGCTCGACGGTCAGCACGTAGCCCGCGCGGAGTTCCCCCAGGTAGAGCTCATTACGCGCGTGGGCGCAGTCGTGCACGTCGATGCCCAGCATGTGACTCGTCCCGTGCAGGGTGTAGCGGCGAAAGAGCTGACGATCGGGCAGGAGGGCCTCGGACACCGGTTCGCGCAGGATGCCCATCTCGTGCAGGCCCTCGGTGAGCACGCGCATCGCGGCGTGGTGGGGGGCGCGGAAGTCGACCCCCGGGCGCACCTCGTCGAGGGCCGCCTGTTGGGCCGCCAGGACCAGTTCGTACACTCGACGTTGGGCGCGCGTGAAGCGACCGTTGATCGGCAGGGTGCGCGTGACGTCGGCCGTGTAGAGCTGGTGGCACTCGACGCCCGCGTCGAGCAACAGCAGGTCCCCGTCGCGCACCGCACCGTCGTTGCGCGTCCAGTGCAGCACCGTGGCGTGCGCGCCGGTGGCGGCGATGGTGTCGTAGCCGACGTCATTGCCCTCGACGCGCGCGCGCAGATTGAAGACGCCCTCAATGACCCGCTCCCCCCGGCCGATCGCCTGGGGCAGGGCTCGGACCACGTCCTCGAAGCCCTTCACCGTGTGGTCGATCGCCTCTTGGAGTTGGGCGATCTCGTACTCGTCCTTGACGAGTCGCATCTCCGAGAGGTGCGTCACCAGTCGATCGTCGTCGTCGTCGTTCGCGAGCAGCGCGTCGACGGTGTCGTCGACGCCGCGCACGCGCAGGACGCGGGTGGCCGACAGGGAGGCGAGGTCCTTCTCGAGTTGCTCGAGGGGCGCGGTGTCGATCCCGTAGTAGGTGGCGCATTCGCTCACGCCGCGGCGTGGTCCGACCCAGAGCTCGCCGTACCGCGCGTCCGTGAAGAACTCGTGGGTCGAGGAGTCGCGCCGCGGCGCCACGTAGAGCGTCGCGCGCCCCCCCGCGGCGCTCGGGGCGATGACCAGGACCGCGTCGGGCTCCTGGCACCCCGTCAGGTAGAAGAAGTCGGTACCGGCCCGGAAGCGGTAGTCCGTGTCGTTGGCGCGCACCTGGGGGTGCCCGGTGGGCACGATGAGTGTGCAGTCGCGGAAGTGGCGCCCCAGTTGCTCTCGCCGGGACGCGAAATTGGCCGCCGCGGGGTGCACGTCGGTGGTGATCGCGGGCGCCGCCCAGTGCGAGGTCATGTGCTCGACCAGGGCGCGGGAAATCGGGGGACGGTGATGGCCGGCCCAGACCCAGTGCTCCGAGACCGGGTGGTCCTCGGACACGTCGGGTTCGGGGGTGGGGGTGGGGGCGTCACTCATGGGACCAACTTACCCGCGCGGGTCGTCGGACGGCCGCGGCGTTCAGTGCCCCGAGGTGCGCTCGACCAGTCGCCACGCACTCGGGAGCGCGACCCCCGCGAACACGGCCTTGACGAGGTCGAAGATCAGGTAGGGCGTCATGCCCACGGTGATGGCCTGGGCCAGCGAGATGTGCAGGTCGAACGCCAACCACGGCACCCCGAGGGCGTAGATCGCCAGTTCCCCGATGACGAAGAGTCCGAGGGCACTCACGACGTTGCGGTCATTGCCCCGCGCGGCCAGCCAGCTCATGAGGGTCACCGAGAGGACGAATCCGAGGAGGTACCCGAAGAGGAGCGACGAGTAGCCGCTGGAGTGTCCGGCGAACCACGGGAGGCCCGCCAGGCCCGCGGCGACGTACAGCGTCATCGAGGCCAGGGCGCGGCGCACGCCGAGCGTGCTGCCGACGAGGAGGACGGCCAGGGTCTGGCCCGTGAAGGGCACGACGAAGGGGTGGATGTAGAAGGAGATTTGCGCCATGAGTCCGACGAAGGCGGCCGCGCCGACGACGAGGAGGACGTCGGCGACGAGCGACCGGGGCACCACGTCGGCGAGGACCGAGCGGCGGGTGGGAACGGCGACAGTGGACATGGGGGCTCCTTCTGAGATGTCGTGGCACCACTGTAGGCCAGGGGCCGGCGCCGCGGGGCGACCTTACGCCGGGTCGATCCACCCGTGGTCGCGCGCGATCTGCTCGGGGTCGCCGATGCGCAGTCCGGTACGGTGCTGGAGGGCGCGGATCAGGCCGCCCGCCTCGTAGAGCGATTCGTGGGTCCCCGTGTCGAGCCAGGTCGTCGCGCGCGAAAGGGTCCGCACGAAGAGTTCGCCGCGTTCGAGGTAGGCGTTGTTGAGCGCGGTGATCTCGAGTTCGCCGCGCGCGCTCGGGGTGAGGGTCTTGGCGAGGGCCGGGGCCTTCTCGTCGTAGAAGTACAGGCCCGGGATCGCGTAGCGGCTCTTGGGCTCGCGGGGCTTCTCTTCGATGGAGATCACCGTGCCGTCGTCGGCGAACTCGACCACGCCGTAAGAGGTGGGGTCCGATACCTCGTAGGCGAAGATGAGCGCGCCGTCGATGTCGGTGTTCTCGCCCAGGTGCGTGCCCAGACCGGGACCGTAGAAGAGGTTGTCGCCCAGGATGAGCGCGCACTTGTCACCGGCGAGGAACTCCTCGCCCAGGATGAGGGCCTGGGCCAGTCCGTTGGGCTGGTCTTGCACCACCCAGGAGATGTTGAGCCCGAGGTGCGATCCGTCACCGAGGAGTCGCTGGAACGCGGCCTGGTCGTGGGGCGTCGTGATGAGCAAAATATCGCGCAACCCGGTCAACATCAGCGTGCTCAACGGGTAGTAGATCATCGGCTTGTCGTACACCGGCAACAACTGCTTCGACGTGGCCCGGGTAATGGGGTAGAGACGCGTGCCGCTACCGCCGGCCAGAATGATTCCCTTCACTCCATTAGTATAGAAGTCCGTCACCCCCTAGTTAAGGCCGAGGTATCGCCATGCGCATTGTCATCACCGGAGCGGCCGGATTCATCGGTTCGCGCTTCGTCGAGATGGTGCTGGAGGCCACTCACTTGGGCTACGACGACGTCGTGATCCTGGACGCCTTGACCTATTCGGGCCGCCGGGAGAACATCGAGGACGCCCTGGGCGACCCGCGGGTCAGCTTCGTCCAGGGTGACATCACGGACCCCGTCGTGGTCGACGAGGTCCTTCGCGGGACCCACGCGGTCGTGCACTTCGCCGCCGAGAGCCACGTCGACCGCTCCATCACCGGCGCGCGGACCTTCTTCGAGACCAACGTCATCGGCACCCAGACCCTGCTCGAGGGCGCGCGCCGCCACGCGGTGGGCCGCTTCGTGCACGTCTCCACCGACGAGGTCTACGGTTCGATCGCCGAGGGGTCGTGGCGCGAGGACCACCTCCTCGAGCCCAACTCCCCGTACTCCTCCTCCAAGGCCGGCTCGGACCTGGCGGCGCTGGCCTACCACCGCACCTACGGGATGCACGTCAACGTCACGCGGTGCTCGAACAACTACGGACCGCGCCAGTTCCCAGAGAAGGTCATTCCCCTCTTCGTCACCCACCTGATGGACGGCCGCTCGGTCCCCCTCTACGGCGACGGTCTCAACGTCCGGGACTGGCTGCACGTGGACGATCACTGTCGCGGGATCCTGCTGGTGCTCGAGGGCGGGCGCGCGGGGGAGATCTACAACATCGGCGGCGGTACCGAGCTCACCAACAAGGAACTGACCTATCGACTGCTGCAGCTCTGCGATAAAACCGCCGCCAGTATCGAGCCCGTCGCCGACCGGCTCGGTCACGACCGGCGCTACTCCGTGGACTGCGCCAAGATCAGCAACGAGTTGGGGTACCGACCCCAGGTGCCCTTCGACGACGGCCTGGCCGCGGTGGTCCAGTGGTACTTCGACCACGAGTCGTGGTGGCGGCCCCTCAAGGAGGCCCTGTGAAACTGCGCGAACTCGAGATCGCGGGACTCTACGTCGCGGAGTCGCGCGTCTTCGCGGACGATCGGGGCTTCTTTCGCGAGTGGTTCAAGCTCGCCGACTTCGAGGCGACGGGTCTGTCGTTTCGCGCCGAGCAGTCCAACCTGTCGATGTCCTCACGCAACGTCGTGCGCGGGCTGCACTACTCGATGGCCCCTCGCGGGCAGGCCAAGGTGGTGACCTGCGTCTACGGATCCCTCGACGACGTGATCGTCGACGTGCGCGTGGGCTCACCGACCTTCGGCGCCGTGGTGACGGTGCCGCTGGCCGCCGACCTGGGCACCACGGTGGTACTGCCGGCCGGCGTGGCGCACGGTTTTTGCGTCACCTCCGACACCGCGGCCCTGTCCTACCTCTTGTCGTCGCCCTACGACGCGCCCCACGAGCTCGAGATCAACCCCCTCGACCCCGAGGTCAACGTGCCCTGGCGCTTGAGCGGCGAGGCGATCCTGAGCGAGAAGGACGCCGCCGCCCCCTCGTGGGCGCAGCGCCGCGCCGCGGGCGAACTACCCGCCTACGTCGCGTAGGCCCGCACCGAGGCGCGCTCGCCGCCACCCCCGCAATGAACTGACCACGGCGATCCCCTCGGCCCGGCGCAGCTCCTCGACCGAGATGACGCGCTCGCGCGCGACCCCGGCCTCGAGGACGAGTTCACGGCCGATGCCGGGCAGGCACCCCGACGAGAGGGCGGGGGTGAACCAGCCGCCGTCGAGGCGCACCATGAGGTTGGCGACCGTCGTCTCGGTGCACTCACCGCGCTCGTTGACCATGACGACGTCGTCGACGTCGGGGAACCGTCGTTGACGGCGCCGGTAGGGTTCACGATGCGTCGTCTTGAGGAACAGCATCGGGTCGTGGCTGTCGACGGCCTCGTCGTCGATCGCCAACGTCACCGGCTCCTCGCCGAGGGTCAGGTCGTGGATCTCGACGCGTAACTCGCCCGCGCGCGACAGCAAGACGCGCACCCGCGCCGCGCGCGGGTGCGCGCCCAGACGTTCCTCGACGAGTGCGTCGAGCCCCGAGGGCCGCGCGAAGCCGAGGCGCCGCGCACTGTCCACCAGGCGCCGGAGATGGCGATCGCGGTGGTCGGCGTCGGCCAGCGGGTCGTGGCGGAACGTCTCGAGCAACGCGAAGTCGCCCGCCCCGGGCTCGAGCTGTCGCGCCTTGAGGACCATCTCGCGGTATTCGCTGCGCGGATCGGACCCGCTGACGATGCCGCCGCCCGCCCCGAATTCGCACGTCGTCCCCCGGGCCAGCGCCGTGCGAATAGCCACGTTGAACCGGGCGTGCAGACCCCGCTCGTCACGCGACAGGGACCCGACCGCGCCGCAATAGACCCCGCGCGCGGAGGATTCGGTGCGTGCGATGAGCGACATCGCGCTGGCCTTGGGCGCGCCGGTGACCGAGCCGCCGGGGAAGAGCGCGGCGACGACGTCGTAGAAGCCACAGTCGTGGGGCGTGCGACAGCGGACCTCGGAGACCATCTGCAGCACCTGGGGGTACCGCTCGACGTCGAGCAGGCTCACGACCTCGACCGTGCCCAGTTCCGCCACCTTGGCCAGGTCGTTTCTCATCAAGTCGACGATCATGATGTTCTCCGCCTGTTCCTTCGGGGAGGTCGCCAGCGCCTCGGCGAAGGCGGCGTCCTCGCGGGCGAAGCGTCCGCGGACGTGGGTCCCCTTCATCGGCCGACTCCGCAACGTCGAGTCGCGCCAGTCGAACAGCAACTCCGGTGACGCGCTCATGACCGTCAGGTCCTCCAGCGTGATCATCGCCGCGTAGGCGGGTTGTTGGAGGTGGAGCAGGCGGTCGTAGAGCGCCGCCGGATCGACCCCGTCGGCGCTACGCCACCGCGAAGTGAAGTTGACCTGGTACACCTCGCCTCGACGGATGCAGTCCTGGAGGAACGCGACGCGCCCCTCGTAGTGCTCCGGCGACACCTCGAGCGTCCAGCGCCACGTCGCGTCGGCGAGGCGCGCGGGGGGTGCGTAGTCGCGTACCTCGCACTGCGCGAAGACCCCGAACCAGACCAGGGGCGCGGCGTCGTGGCGCGCGGCGACCACGAACGCCTCGTCGAAGGCGGGGGCCGCGTCGTAGGTGATGAAACCGCCGACCCAGTGTCCCTCGAGCGCCGCGCGCTCGGCCGCCTCGAGCGCCGCGCGCACCTCGGGGACCGTCCGCGCACGAATCTCCCCCAGGAACTGCGTGAACGTCGTCGTCGTCCGCCGCGACATGTCGTCGAACCGCACCGTCGGTGGGTGCTCGCGCGGCGCCGACGGCGTCACCGGGGGTGGTTGCACGGCGGTCATGGCGCGTACTCTGTCACGGACGCGACGCCCCGCGCAACACCGCGGGCGCTGACGCACTGGGGGCACTGGTGGACCGGGGGCCTCATTGCTAGCCTCACTGGAGTGAGTATGGCTCCCCTTCGCGTGGTCGGCGACCGCGACCGCGGCGTGGTGATCCCGACGGTGATCACGGTGCCCACCATCGCCAACGAGGTCGAGTTGCGTCGGGTGCTGCGATCCGGGCGTGGCGTCGACGCCGTCGGGGTGGAGAGTCGGGTCGCCAAGTTGGGCACGCGGTCGCTGAAGACGGCGACCAAGCGCGCGGCGATCGACCTGTCCATCGCCATGGTGGACCTCACCACCCTCGAGGGGGCGGACACCCCGGGTCGCGTCAGTTCACTCTGCGCGAAGGCCCGCCGTCCCGACCCGAGCGATCTGAGCGTGCCCGCCGTCGCGGCGGTCTGCGTCTACCCCGACCTGGTCGCCCACGCGCGCCGCGAGCTCGGCGACGCCCCGGTGAGTGTCGCCTCGGTGGCGACGGCGTTCCCCGCGGGACGCGCGTCGCTCGAGGTCAAGCTCCTCGACGTGGCGGAGGCGGTCGCGGCGGGGGCCCACGAGATCGACATGGTGATCGACCGCGGGGCGTTCCTGGCCGGTCGGTGGGGCCAGGTCTTCGACGAGATCGTCGCGGTCAAGGCCGCGTGCGCGCCCGCGCACCTCAAGGTCATCTTGGAGACGGGCGAACTCGTGACCTACGACAACGTCAAGCGGGCCAGTTGGATCGCCATGTTGGCGGGCGCCGACTTCATCAAGACCTCCACCGGCAAGGTTGCGGTGAACGCGACGTTACCGGTGGCCCTGGTGATGCTCGAAGCGGCGCGCGACTTCGCCGAAGAGACGGGACAACTGGTCGGGGTCAAGGTCGCCGGTGGCGTGCGCACGACCAAGGACGCCCTCAAGTACCTCGTCGTCGTCAACGAGACCGCCGGCGCCGCGTGGCTCACGCCCACGTACTTCCGTTTCGGCGCGTCGTCCTTGTTGAACGACCTCTTGATGCAACGACGCAAACAGCGCACCGGGGCGTACGCGCGCCCCGACGAGTTCTCGGGGGATTGACATGATCGACACCGCACTCACGTCGGGTCTCGGCGCGCTGGGCTACGACCCCGCGCCCGAGTCGGCCGCCCTGGCGCGCCTGCGCCCCCGTTACGGGCTCTTTCTCAACGGGGAGTTCACCGACCCCGCGCGACACGAGCAGTTCGCGTCGCTCAACCCCGCCACCGAGGAGACGCTCGCCACGGTGGCGCGGGCCAGCGCGGCCGACGTGGACGCGGCGGTCGCCGCGGCGCGCCACGCCTACGACACGGTGTGGTCGACGATGCCGGGGGCCGAGCGCGCGAAGTACCTCTTCCGCATCGCGCGCCTCATCCAGGAGCGCGCGCGTGAGCTCGCCGTGGTCGAGACGCTGGACAACGGTAAGCCCATTCGCGAATCTCGCGACATCGACGTCCCCCTCGCGGCGGCGCACTTCTTCTACTACGCGGGGTGGGCGGACAAGCTCGACTACGCGGGGTTCGGGGTGCGTCCGCGGCCCCTCGGGGTCGCGGGCCAGATCATCCCCTGGAACTTCCCTCTCCTCATGGCGGCCTGGAAATTGGCGCCCGCGCTGGCCGCCGGCAATACGTGCGTCCTCAAACCCGCCGAGACGACGCCGCTCTCGGCCCTGGTCCTGGGCGAGATCCTCCAGCAGGCGGGGCTGCCCGAGGGCGTGGTCAACATCGTCACCGGCGACGCCAGCACCGGCGCCGCGCTGGTGGAGCACCCCGGCGTCGACAAGATCGCCTTCACCGGTTCCACCGAGGTCGGTCGCCTGATCCAGGAGCGCGTCGCGGCGACGTCCAAGAAGTTGACCCTGGAGTTGGGGGGCAAGGGCGCGAACATCGTGTTCGAGGACGCACCCATCGACGAGGTGATCGAGGGCATCATCGACGGGATCTTCTTCAACCAGGGGCACGTGTGCTGCGCGGGTTCGCGACTCCTCGTGCAGGAATCGGTGGCCGACGAGGTGGTGCGGCGTCTCCTGCGCCGCGTCGACCAGTTGCGCGTCGGCGATCCGCTGGACAAGAACACCGACGTGGGGGCGATCAACTCGGCCGGGCAGTTGGCGCGCGTCCGAGAGATGTCGCGCTGGGGCGAGGACGAGGGCGCCACGCGTTACACCAGTGCCTGCGAACTCCCCACGACGGGCTACTGGTTCGCCCCGACGGTGTTCACCAACGTCGCCCAGAGTCACCGCATCGCGCGCGAGGAGATCTTCGGTCCGGTGCTCTCGGTGCTGACCTTTCGCACCCCGGACGAGGCCGTGGCCAAGGCCAACAATTCCAAGTACGGTTTGGCCTGCGGCGTCTGGAGCGAGAAGGGGAGCCGCACCCTGTGGGTGGCGCAACGCCTGCGCGCCGGGGTCGTGTGGGCCAACACGTATAACAAATTCGACCCCACCAGCCCCTTCGGCGGGGTGCGCGAATCGGGTTTTGGCCGCGAGGGCGGTCGACAGGGACTGGAGGCGTACCTCGATGTCTGAGCGACTCGACGTCCTGAAGACGTACAAGCTGGTGCTCAACGGCGCCTTCGCGCGCTCGGAGTCGGGACGCAGTTACGAGGTCACGGCGGCCGACGGGTCGTTTCTCGCCAACGCGGCCCAGGCGTCACGCAAGGACGTGCGCGACGCCGTGGTGGCGGCGCGCGCGGCCCAGATCACGTGGTGGCGCGCCACGGCCTACAACCGTGGGCAGGTGATGTACCGCTGGGCCGAGATGGCCGAGGGACGCCGCAGCGAATTGGTCGCGCACGTCAAGTGGGCCGAGGGGCTGACGACGCGCGCGGCCCAGCGCAGCGTGGCGCGCGCGATCGACCGCATCGTCTGGTACGCGGGTTGGACCGACAAGGCGAGCCAGGTCCTCGGGGGCGCGAACCCCGTCGCCGGACCGTACTTCAACTTCTCGGTACCCGTCCCGAGCGGCATCGTGGGCGTCGTCGCGCCCCAGGAGTCGTCCCTCGAAGGTTTCGTGGAAGCCGTGGCCGCACCCCTGTGCGTCGGTAACGCGGTGGTGGCCCTGGCGAGCGAGCGGCGGCCCACCCCCGCCCTCGTGCTCGCCGAGGTCACGGTGACCTCGGACTTCCCCGGTGGCGTGCTCAACGTCCTGAGCGGACGCACGGGTGAGTTGGCGGCGCACCTGGCCACGCACGAGGACGTCGACGGCCTCGACGTCAGTGGCGGGGGCGAATGGAGCGACGAATTGGCGCTGCGCGGCGCCGGATCGATCAAGCGGGTGTACCGTCCCCGCGCCCACGACGCGGACACCCCCCTACGCCGACTGCGAACCTTTGTCGAGACCACCACGGTCTGGCACACGATGGGACAGTGATGACCAACGCCTACGAACTCGCGGACCAAGCCGCCGACGAACTGCGCGTGCGCAGCGGGGTCGACGCCTACGACATCGCCATCGTGCTCGGTTCGGGTTGGAAGGAAGGGGCCGCGGCCCTGGGTCAACCCTTCGCGGAAGTGGCGACGGGGACGCTGCGGGGCTTCGTGTCCCCGACCGTGCTCGGACACGCCGGCCAAATCTTCTCCCTCCGGGTCGGCGACGCCACGGTGGCCCTGGTGTCGGGTCGGGTGCACCTCTACGAGGGCAATAACGCCCACCAGGTGGCCCACCCGGTGAGGACACTGATCGCCGCGGGGGCTCGGACCGTGGTGCTGACTAACGCCTGCGGCGGAATTGACCCGACCAAGGGGCCCGGCTCCGTCGTGGTGATCAAGGACCACATCAACCTCACGGCGACCTCGCCCATGGAGGGCGACGTCCCGCCGGCCCCGTTCGGATCACGGTTCGTCGACCTGACCGACCTCTACTCACGCCGCCTGCGCGCCGCCGCCCTCGCCGCCGCCCCGGAACTCAGTGAGGGGGTCTACGTCGGCTTTCGCGGACCGCACTACGAGACGCCCGCCGAAATCGCCATGGCCCGCGCGATGGGGGGGACGCTGGTCGGGATGTCGACGGTGCTCGAGGCCATCGCCGCCCGGCACATGGGCGCGGAGGTGTTGGGCCTGAGCCTGGTGTCGAACCTCGCCGCCGGGGTGGCCGACGCCCCCCTGAGCCATCAGGAGGTGCTCGAGGCCGGGCAGGCCGCCGCCAGTTCGTTGGGTGGGCTGTTGGCGCGACTCCTGCCGGTGCTGTGAACGAGGAACTCCTGGCCCGCGTGGGTGCCTGGATGGCGATGGACCCCGACGACGACGACCGCGCGACCATCGAGGGGTTGATCGACGAGGACGACGAGGTCGAGATCCGCCGCCGTTTCGACCGGCCGCTCACCTTCGGCACCGCGGGACTGCGCGGTCCCGAGATGGCGGGTCCGGCGGGGATGAATCGCTGTACGGTGCGGCGGGCGACCCAGGGCGTCGTCGCGTGGTTGGACGAGATCGGCGTCGATTCCTCACGCGGGGTCGTCGTCGGCCGGGACGCGCGACGGGGCTCGGAACGCTTCCACGACGAAGTGGTGGGCGTCCTGCTCGGGGCGGGCGTGCCGGTGCTGGAGATGCCGCGACCCCTCCCGACCCCCCTGACGGCGTTCGTGCACCGGGCCCTGGGCACCGCGGCGGCGATCATGATCACCGCGAGTCACAATCCGGCCGCCGATAACGGGTACAAACTCTACGGGCCCGACGGCTCACAGATTGTCGCCCCCCACGACGCCATCGTCGAGCGCGGCGCGCGCGAGGCCGGGGCGAGCGCGTGGGCGCCGCGCACCTCGCCCCGGCACGCGGTGGTCGGCGAGGAGGTCCTCGAACGGTACCGGGCGCACATGGTGGCTCGCTTCGGGGTGGCCGCGAGTGAGCTGTCCCTCGCCTATACGCCGCTACACGGGGTCGGTGGCGAGACCATGGTCGAGCTGTTCCGGCGATCGGGCTTCACGCGCGTGGCCGTCGTGGAGGAGCAATTCCGTCCCGATCCGTCGTTCCCGGGACTGCCCTTTCCCAACCCGGAGGAGGCGGGGGCGCTCGACGCGGTTCTGGCCCGGGCCGAGGAGGTCGGCGCGAGCCTGGTCATCGCCAACGACCCCGACGCCGACCGCGTGGGGGCGGCGGTGCGTGGCGCGGACGGGTCGTGGCGCGTGCTGCGCGGCGACGAGATCGGGTGGCTCCTGGGCTCGGTGGCGCTGGCCGCGGCGGGCGACGAGGACGTGGTGGCCACCACCCTGGTGTCCTCGTCGATGCTGGAGAAGATGGCCGCGAGTGCGGGAGTGGCCTACGTCACCACCCTGACGGGTTTCAAGTGGCTCACCAAGGCGGCCCCGGGGCGTCGACTGGCCTTCGCCTACGAGGAGGCGTTGGGTTTCGCGGTGGATCCGTGCGTGGCGGACAAGGACGGCGTGTCCGCCGCCCTGGCGCTCACGCGACTGGCCCATGATCTGTCGCTGCACGGGCTGAGCCTGCTCGACCGCCTCGAGGAGCTCGAAGCTCGTTACGGCGTGCACGCGGGCGCGCAGTTGTCGTTGCGGGTCAACCCCCCGCGGGGACGCGAGGTCCTCGACGAGGTGATGCGGCGAGTGCGCGCCACGCCGCCGACGACCCTCGGCGGGTTGGCGGTCAGTGACGTCGTCGACCTCGAACACGGCGTCGACGGACTCGCCCCCACCGAGGGGCTGATCTGGCGACTGGGCGCGACCGGTCGCGTCGTCGTGCGGCCCTCGGGGACCGAGCCCAAGTTGAAGTCCTACATCGAGGTCGTGGGTGAGCCGGCGGCGCCGGACCTGGCGGGTGAGCGCGTGCGCTGTGACGCGCGACGCGACGCGATCCGTGAGGACCTCGCACGACTGCTGGACCTGGGCGCCTAGGGATGGTTGATTCCGGGGTGCGCGTCGCCTAGACCTGAGGGAGTGGTCGGAGGGAAGGGGGGCCCGGTGTCGTCGCAAGATTTCGACGTGACGGCCTTCGACACGCACCTGGCGCACCGCGAGAAGCGCAAACTGAAGGTCCTGGTCTCGCGCGTGGACGGCCTGGCCATGATCCTGTGCGCGTTGATCGGGTTCGACACCTTCGGCAAGCTGACCAGTGAGGGCGCGGCCGCGGTCACGTGGTTGATCTTCATGGGACTCGTCTTCTTCGTCCCCTACGCGCTGCTGTGCGCCGAACTGGGGACGGCCTTCCCGGCCCAGGGCGGCCCCTACGTGTGGGTGAAGTTAGCGTTCGGCCGCTTCGTCGCGGCGCTGACCGCCCTGCTGTACTGGATCTCTAATCCGCTGTGGCTGGGTGGGGCCCTGACGATTACGGCGGTGGCGGCCGTCGACTCGTTCTTCGCGCCCCTGGGCCCCCTGGGTCGCTACGTCTTCGCCCTCGCCTTCATCTGGACGGGCGTGGCCGCGACCGTCTTCACCTTCCGCGTCGGACGCGTTGTCCTGCTGGTGGGTGCGTGGGTACGGGTGGTCCTCATCGGATTCTTTACCCTGACCGCACTGCTCTACGCCGCTCGCCACGGGGTCCACGGGGTCGGGACGGGCGCCTTCGCGCCGTCGATGGGTTCCTTCGTCGCGACCACGCCCATCCTCTTCTTCGCGCTGGTCGGCTTCGAACTGCCCAGTGAGGCGTCCGAGGAGATGCTCGACGTACGCGGCGACGTCCCGGTCAACGTGGTGCGCGGCGCCCTGAGCACGATCGTGCTCTACGGCGTGCCCATTCTGGCGGTGTTGCTCGTCCTGCCGCCGCGTCAGTTGACGAGTCTCGGCGGCTTCTTGAACGCGGTCAAGCTGATCTTCACGGTCTACGGCGGCCACGCCACCGCGGCGGGTTCGTCGCTGACGGGAGCCGGTCTCATCCTCGGCGACCTGGCGGCGGTGGGCTTCATCCTCACGCTCTTGAGTTCGGGGGTGTCGTGGATCATGGGCGCCAACCGCGGCTGGGCGGTGGCCGCCCTCGACGGGGCCGCCCCGCGGTCCTTCGGCGTGATCTCCGAGCGCTACGGCACGCCCCTCGCGGTCGACCTGGTGGCGGGCGTGGTCGCGACCCTCACCATGTTCGCGGCCTACTGGCTCTCGCACGGCAACGCCGCCAAGTACTTCTCGGTGGTGCTGGGGGTGGCGATCTCGACCTCGGCCCTGGCGTACCTGGCGATCTTTCCCGCGTTGACCAAGTTGCGCTACTCCCACGCCCACGTGCACCGACCCTTTCGCATCGCCGGGGGCAAAGCCGTGGTGTGGCTCGTCAGTGCCGTCACCACCGCGTGGGCGCTGGTGTGCACCGTGGGCCTGCTCTGGCCGGGCGTGGGCTCCTCACCCGCGGACGCGTCGTTGCCGACCGGGTGGGCCGGACAGCGCTGGCGTTTCGAAGCGACGCAGGCGGTCCCCCTCATCCTCACCCTCGTGCTCGGGGTCCTCTGGTACGCCCAGGGGACCCCGACGCGCCGCGCCGCGCGCGCCGCGCTAGAGAGCGGCGTCGCGTAGGGCGGCGTAGCCCGGCTTGATCACGTCGTTGATCAGCGCGAGACGCTGGTCGAATTGGAAGAACGAACTCTTGGCCGCGTTCAACGTGAGCCACTCCATGTCCTCGAGGGTCCAGCCGAAGACCGCGGCGCACGCGGCGAACTCGCGCGAGAGGGAGATGCCGCTCATGAGGCGATTGTCCGTGTTGAGCGTCACGCGAAAGCGCAGCCGACGGAGGAGTTCGATGGGGTGCTCGCTGAGCGACGCGGCGGCGCCGGTGTGCACGTTCGAGGTGGGACAGACCTCGAGGGGGATGCGCCGATCGCGCACGTAGTTGGCGAGGCGACCGAGACGGTATTCGTCACCCACTCGTTCGATGTCGTCGACGATGCGCACGCCGTGCCCGAGGCGCTCGGCGTCGCAGAACTGCACCGCCTCCCAAATCGACGGCAGTCCGAAGGCCTCCCCCGCGTGGACGGTCAGGTGGAAGTTCTCGCGCTGAATCAAGTGGAAGGCCGCGAGGTGTTCGGTGGGGGGGAAGCCGTCCTCGGGTCCCGCGATGTCGAAGCCGCAGACGCCCGCGTCGCGAAAGCGCACCGCCAACTGGGCCATCTCCTCGCTACGGTGCGCCTGGCGCATCGCCGAGATGAGGGTGCGCACGATGATGACCCGGCCGAGGGCGCGCGCCTGCGCGGCGCCGTGGGCGAATCCGCTCAGGACCGCCTCGACCACTTCGTCCAGGGTCAGACCGCGCTGCTGGTGCAGTTCGGGCGCGAAGCGAATCTCGGCGTAGACCACGCCGTCCAGGGCCAGGTCGTAGGCCGTTTCGGAGGCGACCCGTTCGATCTGGTCGCGGGTCTGCATGACCGCGAGCGTGTGGGCGAACCCCTCGAGGTAGCGCACCAGGTCACTCCCGGGCGCGTCGGCGACGAACCACTCGGCGAGCTCGTCGACGTCACCGGTCGGCAGACCCGCGTAGCCGATCTCGCGGGCGAGCTCGAGCACCGTCGCGGGCCGCACCCCGCCGTCGAGGTGGTCGTGCAGGAGGACTTTCGGGGCCGCGGTGATGCGCGCGAGAGTCAGGGGCGTCGTGGACATGGG
>JAKCEC010000175.1 GCA_021841725.1 Actinomycetes bacterium
AGCTGGAGTCCGCGTTTGTCGTCGCGTGGTCCGATCCGGTGTTCATCGACGAGTACCGTTCGGTCCTGCAGGAGTTCGGGGGACGCCCGACGCCGGTCACCTACCTCGGGCGATTCTCCAAGACCTTCGGCGTGGAGGTCTTCGCCAAACGCGAAGACCTGGCCCACACGGGCTCGCACAAGATCAACAACGTCGTCGGTCAGACGCTCCTGACGCGCCGCATGGGTAAATCGCGCGTTATCGCCGAGACCGGCGCGGGTCAGCACGGCGTCGCGACCGCGACGGCGGCGGCGCGCCTGGGTCTGGAGTGCACCGTGTTCATGGGTGAACTCGACACGCACCGCCAAGCACTGAACGTCTTTCGCATGGAACTCCTGGGCTCGAAGGTCGTGCCCGTCACCTCGGGCTCGAAGACCCTCAAGGACGCGGTCAACGAGGCGATGCGCGAATGGGTCACCTGCGTGCAGGACACCCACTACTGCTTGGGGTCCGTGATGGGACCCCATCCGTTCCCGTGGATGGTCCGCGAGTTCCAGAGCATCATCGGTCACGAGGCCGTGGAGCAGTTGGCCCAGCGCGGCGTCGGCGTGCCCGACGTGGTGGTGGCCTGCGTGGGCGGCGGCTCCAACGCCGCGGGCATCTTCGCGGGTTTCGCCAATACCACCGCGCGACTGGTCGGCGTGGAAGCCGCCGGGGGAGCGGCGGTCTCCAACGGATCGCCCGGGGTGCTGCACGGGATGAGGTCCATGCTCATCCAAGACGAGCACGGCCAGATCGAGGAAGCCCACTCGATCTCCGCGGGACTCGACTATCCCGGCATCGGTCCCGAGCACGCCTACCTCGCCGCCAGCGGCCGCGCCGACTACGTGAGCGTCGGTGACGACGACGTCCTCGTGGCGCTGCAGACCCTCTCGGAGCTCGAGGGCATCATCCCGGCCCTCGAGTCCGCCCACGCGGTGTCGTGGATCATGCAAGAAGCGGGGCACTCCCTCGCGCGCGGGTCCACCGTCCTGCTTAACCTGTCGGGCCGCGGTGACAAGGACGTGGCCCAGGTCCGCGACATCCTGAGGGGGCGCGAATGAAGAGTCTCGAGACGCACCTACGGGCCCTTCGCGCGAGTGGACGCCGGGCGCTGGTGCCGTATTTCATGGGGGGCGTAACGCCGGACTGGACCCAACACGTCGCCGCCGCCGTGCACGGTGGCGCGGACGCGATTGAGATCGGAATACCCTTCTCGGATCCGATGATGGACGGCGTCGTGATCCAAGAAGCGGCCGAACGGTCCCTCGCGGCCGGTACCACCATTGATTCCATCTGCGCCGAGTTGGCCGGGGCCGACATCGGCGCACCGCTGATCGTGATGACCTACTACAACCTCTTTCACCACTACGGATTACGTCGCGCCGCCGGACGGCTGTCCGAGAGCGGGGTGCGGGGCGCCATCGTGCCGGACCTCACCCTCGAGGAGTCGACCCCGTGGCGCGAGGTCTGTGACGACACCGACATCGCCACCGTCTTCCTGGTCGCCCCCTCGACCACCGCCGACCGATTCGCGACATTAGCCCGGGCGACGCAGGGCTTCTGCTACGCGTCGGCCCGGATGGCCGTGACGGGTCGCGCCGCGGGCGAGGGCGACGCGACCCGCGTCGTCGAGGCGGTCCGAGCGACGTCGGACGTCCCCGTCTTCGTGGGCATCGGCATCGCCACGCCCGAACAGGCGCGCGTCGCCACCCAGCACGCCGACGGCGTGATCGTCGGATCGGCGTTGGTCGAGACGATCTTGCGTGGCGCCACGCCCGACGCCACCGAATCCTTCATCCGTTCGTTCCGTCACGCCATCGACGCTTAACGCACCCCGCGCGGTCGACGCCGTCACGTCCCCGTTGAATAAACACTGATGGCGGGTTAAAAATTATCCCCCTTGTGCAATATTTCACAAGCAGAATATGCGTGATAACCCATTTTCACCCCCGTTCCTGAACTAAGACGGATTCGGACCCACATCGCGTAGGTCCGAAGAGAAACTTGGGAGGGAAACTATGGCCGATGAAAAGGTCGCTGATCCGGGGCCGCTAGGGCTCGCCGGTTTTGCCGCGACGACGTTCTGCCTCAGCAGTGCCAACGCCAATCTGTGGCACGGCACCGGTGTGGCGGCCGCGCTGTCACTGGCGTTCTTCTACGGCGGTATCGCCCAGTTGCTGGCGGGGATGATGGAGTTCGTGCGAAAGAACACCTTCGCCGCGGTGGCCTTCACCTCGTACGGCGCGTTCTGGTTGTCGCTGTACGCGCTGGTCAACTTTCAAAAGGGGTTGGGAACCTCGGCGGGGGTCTTCTTGCTGGTCTGGACCATCTTCACGTTCTACATGATGATCGCGGCGATGAAAGTCAACACGGCCGTCTTCACGGTCTTCATCCTGCTCTTCATCACCTTCGTCCTCTTGACGTGGGGTAACTGGAGCGCCTTCGGGGCCCACGCGAGCATCGTCAAGGCGGGTGGCTGGACGGGCCTGGCGACCGCCGTGGCGGCGTTCTACGCCTCGGCCGCGGGCGTGATCAACGCCACGCACGGCAAGGTGGTGCTGCCGGTCGGGGCACCGAAGTAACCGAATCCGTACCGTCACCGCGGCGCCCGGACCTCGAAATCCGGGCGCCGCGGTGACTTGGTAGAAATGTATCGGCGGCAACGCAGTTGACCGCGCCGCTACGAGCGACACACTGAGTGGGGGATTGAATGACTGAAGCAAAGATTGAAGCCTGGCTCGAGGAAGACCGCGCGTTCGCGCCGAGCGCGGCGTTCGCCCACCAAGCAAACGCCCAACCCTCGATCTACGAGGACGCCGCGAAGGACCCCGTCGCCTGGTGGCGACAGCAGGCCGATCGCTTGACCTGGGACGTCGCACCGACGTCCACCCTGGAATGGGACCTGCCCAACGCGAAGTGGTTCGCCGACGGTACCTTGAACGCGTCGGTGAGTTGCGTCGACGTGCACGTGCACGAGGGGCGCGGCGAGCGCGTGGCCTATCACTGGGTCGCCGACGCCGAAGGCGAGTCGCGCACCATCACCTACCACGAGTTACTGCGCCAGGTGTGTCGTACGGCCAACGCCTTGACCGAGTTGGGGGTGAAGAAGGGCGA
>JAKCEC010000176.1 GCA_021841725.1 Actinomycetes bacterium
GAGATCACGGCGCTCTTCACTCGTGCGGGCGAACTTCTCGGGGCGGGTCACAATCGCCGCGTCCAAGACGACGACCCGTCGGTGCACGCCGAGACCGACGCCTTTCGTCGCGCGGGGCGGCGTCGCCACTACCGCGACACCGTGATGGTGACCACCCTCTCACCCTGTTGGTACTGTTCGGGCCTCGTACGTCAGTTCGACATCGGGGCCGTGGTGATCGGGGAGGCCACCAATTTCCACGGGGGTCACGACTGGCTCGCGCAACTCGGGGTCGAGGTCCTCGTCCTCGACGACGCCGACTGCACGCGTCTGCTCGCCTCGTTCATCCACGAGCACCCCACGGTGTGGTCCGAGGATATTGGTCTGTGATCAGCGCACCGGCGGACCGAAGAGTCGATCGCCCGCGTCGCCCAGACCCGGCGTGATGTACCCGATCGAGGTGAGTTCGTGGTCCAGGGCGGCGGCGACGACCCGCACGTCGGGGTGCGCCGCGCGCACCGCGTCCAGACCCGGCTGGGCGGCGATGAGGCAGAGCGCCGTGATCTCACCGGCGTGACGCTCGCGCAGCATGTCCAGTACCTGGATCAGCGACCCGCCCGTCGCGAGCATCGGATCGCACAAGACGACGGGGGCGCCCTCGAGGTCCTCGGGCAAGCCATCTAAGTAGACGTCGGCGCGCAGCGTCTCCTCGTTGCGCCGCAGACCCACCAAGCACACCCGGTGCCGGGGCAGGACCTCCTGCACCGCCGGCGTCATGCCGAGACCAGCGCGCAGGATGGGGACGATGACGAACGGGGTGTCCACGCGCACCGCGGGAGCGCCGTCCACCACCGGGGTGTCGACCGTGGTCGCGGTGACCGGGATGTCGCGAAACGCCTCGTAGGCGAGAAATCGCGAGATCTCCCCGGACAAGCGCAGGAAATCGGCGTTCGACGTGGTCTTGTCACGGAGTTGACGGACCTTGTCCTCGATGAGGGGGTGCTGGACGATGAGCGGAGAGGGCACGAGGTCACCTTAGGCCGTGCGCGTGGTCGGCGACGGTCGGCGGGACGCGCCGGCCCAACGGTCCTCGAGGTTCGACCGGTACGCTGACTCGGTGCCGAACTCCCCCGCCGCTCGCTCGCGCGAACACGAGGGCGACGCGAATCCGCTCGGCGGGGTCCGCTCGAACTACCCGGGCCCGCGCGCCGACATCTCACGGGATCCCCGTCTGACGTGGTGGCGTCGCGTCCTGCCCATCATCGCCTCGCACCGCTGGCCCTTCGCGGCGTCGATCGTGCTCTCCTTCGCCAGCCTCATCTTTCAGACCCTGGTCCCCAACCTGCTCAATCACGCCATCACCGATTCACTCGAACGGCGCCGAGCGCCCCTGCACCACGCCGTCCTCGAGATCGTCGTGTTCGCGGTCGTGGCCGGCGCGACGGGCGTCCTCTCGCGCCAGTACCTGTTCCGCACGGCCTTCGAGGTCGAAGCCGACCTGCGCTCGCTGATCTACGAGCACCTCGCCGGGCTCTCCTTCAGTTTCTTCGACCGGGTGCAGTCCGGACAGTTGATCAGCCGGGCCAACTCCGACATCCGCAGCGTGCAGATGTACTCGACCTTCGCGCCGCTCATCCTCGTCCAGAGCAGCATCGGCGTCCTCGCGTTCGTCTTCATGCTCCAGATCGACCCCCTGCTGGCGTGCGTGGCCATGGTCGTGATGCCCCTGCTCTACGTCGTCGGCGTGAAGATGCGCCGCGTCCTCTTCCCCATCTCGTGGATCACCCAGGCGCGGCTGGCCGACGTGGCGACGATCGTCGACGAAAACGTCAACGGGGTGCGCGTCGTGAAGTCCTTCGCCCAGGAACGCGCCGAGGTCAATCGACTGGCCGACGCCGCCGAGCGGGTCGCCTGGGCCTACGTCAAGGACGCCCAGATACGCGGTCAGTGGTCGCCGTGGGTGCAGAACCTCCCCCAGCTGGGTTTGGCGCTGGTCCTGGTCGTCGGCGGGATCATGGTGATCCACGGGGGACTGAGCATCGGCGCAATCCTGGCCTTCAACACCTACCTCTTGATGCTCCAGGCGCCCTTCATGATGTTGGGCCAGTTGGTCATGATGGGTCAGCGCGCCAAGGCCAGCGCGGAGCGGATCTTCGAGATCCTCGACGAGCGCCCCGACGTGGTCGACCGCCCGGGCGCGTACGACCTAGTCGAGGTCCGCGGCGCCCTCGACTTCGATCACGTGCACTTCGGGTACGGACCCGACACGGAGATCCTGCGCGACTTCGACGTCCACGTCGACCCCGGCGAAGTGGTCGCGTTGGTGGGACGGACCGGGTCGGGCAAATCCACCGTGGCCCGCCTGGCCACGCGCTTCTACGACGTGACCGGCGGCGCGGTGCGCCTCGACGGCCACGACGTGCGCGACGTGACCCTCGAGTCCCTGCGCGCGAGCGTGGGCGTCGTGCTGGACGAACCCTTCTTGTTCTCGGTCAGCGTGCGCGAGAACATCGCCTACGGGGCGCCGCGCGCGTCCGACGACGAGATCGAGGCCGCGGCGCGAGCGGCGGCGGCCGACGGCTTCATCCGCGAACTCCCCGACGGGTACGACACGGTGATCGGCGAGCGCGGGTACACCCTCTCGGGCGGCCAACGTCAGCGCATCGCCATCGCGCGCACGCTGCTGGTCAATCCCCCCGTCCTCATCCTCGACGACGCCACCAGCGCCATCGACGTGCACGTGGAATCGACGATCTACGACGCCCTCGCCACCCTCCTCGCGACGCGCACCACCCTGGTCATCGCGCACCGCGTCTCCACCATCGCGCTCGCCCGGCGCGTCATCGTCCTCGAGGACGGACGCGTCGTCGGCGACGGGACCCACGAGGAACTCCTCGCGTCGTCGCCGCTCTACGGCGAGATCTTGGCCCAGACCATGGACGGCGGGCACTAGTGGCCTGGGGCGGCGGCTGGGGCGTGGGCGGGGGCGCGATGGTGGGCGGGCGGGGCCCGGCCACGGGGTTGCCCTTCGGGGGTATTCCCAGTGAATTGGCCGAGGAGGCCGCCAAATTGGTGGCGGGTGAACCCGCGCGCGCGCCCGCGGACCTCGAGTTCCACCAACGACCCTCGGCGCAGGAGCATCAACGGTTGACCTT
>JAKCEC010000177.1 GCA_021841725.1 Actinomycetes bacterium
CGGTCCTGCTCTTGCGGGTCAGCGCGCTGGCCGCGACGCCTCCCTCGATCCTCGCCATTGCGGGTCTGTGGTGCGCGTCGCGAACGTCGATGCTGGCGATCTCGTTACTGCTGCCCTACGCCCGCGGCGACGGCATCGTGCGCTCCTTCTTGGGTGCGGCGCCGCGCTCGCGCGCGCACCGGCGACTGCTCGAGGCGACGGTGGGGATCGGCCTGCTCGCCGCGGCGGCGTTGCTCGCCGGCGCACGGTCGCGCCGCGGAATAGCGGCGTTGGGCGCCGAGCTCGCCGCCATCGCGGTCGTGGCCGTGTTGTCGTGGCGCAGGGTGGGCGGCTACACCGGCGACGTCCTGGGGGCCTCGGGCGTGGTGGGTGAGACGCTGGGCCTGCTCGTCCTGGCCCTACGATGACGCGACCGCTCCTTCGCCCTCGACCCCGGTGGTTGGTCGGCGCGGCGTGTGGCGTCTTCATCGATCGCTTAGTGGGTGAACCACCGACGTCGGTGCACCCACTGGTCTACTTCGGACGAGCGATGGACGCCGTCGAGCGCGTCCTCTATCGCGACAGTCGTCACCGAGGGGTAGTGCACGTCCTGACGGGTACGTGCCTGGGCGCCGTCGCCGGACTGGTCGTGCGATCGACCGCTCTGGCCAGCTACGTGGGCGTCGGGGGTCGCGCGCTCGGTGAGGCGGCCAACGCAGTGGGGGAGGCCCTGGCGCGGGGCGACCTCCAACGGGCGCGCGAACTCCTGCCCGCCCTCGTCGGGCGCGACGCCCGTACTCTCGACGAGGCGGAGATCGCTCGGGCCGTCGTCGAATCGGTCGCGGAGAACACCGTTGATGCGGTGGTGGCGCCGGTGATGTGGGGGGCGTTGTGCGGCCCCGCCGGGGTCCTCGCGTACCGGGCGATCAATACGCTCGACGCGATGGTGGGCCACCATGGCGCGCGCTTCGAGAGATACGGGTGGGCCAGTGCCCGACTCGACGACGTCGTGAACTTCGTGCCGGCGCGCGCCGCGGCCCTCCTGGTCGCCCTCGTGCGGCCCCTCGCCACCGCCGACGTCGTCCGTGGTGTCTTCGCGCAGGCGCCGGCGCATCCGTCGCCGAACTCCGGCGTGGGCGAAGTCGCCTTTGCGGCGGCGCTCGGCCTGCGCCTGGGTGGCCGCAACGAGTACGACGGACGCGCGGAAGTGCGACCCCCGCTCGGCTACGGTCGTGCGGCCCGGGGCGCCGACATCGCGAGGTCGACGAGATTGGCCCGCGACGTTGCGACGACGCTCGCCCTCGTCGTGATGGTGGCGGGTGTCGTGTTCCGCGAGCCGCGCAGAATATCGTGACGCTCGAGGCCGGTGCGCACGGTGGCGACGGACCACGATGGGCGAGGTTGCTCGGCGTCCCGGTCGAGTCGGTGCTCGACCTCTCGCAGTCACTCAACCCTCTCGCCATCGATCCGCGACCTATCCTGCGCAAGCACCTCGACGCCATCGGGCGCTACCCGGATCCCGCAATCGCGACGCGGGCTTTGGCGTCGTCCATGGGCGTCGACCCCGAGCGCCTCCTCCTGACCAACGGTGGTGCGGAGGCGATCAGTTTGGTCGCTTCGTTGATTGGCGGGACGGTCCGTGAACCAGAATTCTCTCTTCACCCTCGCGGGGGCGGCCCACTCTGGCGATCGAATCCGCATAATCCCCTCGGATCGCTCGCGCACGACGACGACGAGGCGGCGGTGTGGGACGAGGCGTTCTATCCTCTGGCGACCGGCCGCTGGACTCGCGGCGACGAGGGCAGCATCGTCGTGGGTTCGTTGACGAAACTCCTGGCGTGTCCGGGTCTTCGTATCGGCTACGTCCTCGCGGATCCCACGTTCATCGTCGCCTGTCGCACGCGTCAGCCCGCCTGGTCGTTGAACGGTCTGGCGTGCGAGGCGTTGACCGATCTCCTCGAACCGGTCGAACTCGCGTCGATGAGTCGGGGCGTGGCGAAACTTCGAGAGGACCTCCGTGAGGTGCTCACCCGTCACGGACTCGACCCTCGACCGTCGTCGGCCAATTGGATTCTGGTGGACCAACCCGCCCTGCGTGAGGTGTTGATGGAGCAGCTGATCGTGGTGCGCGATTGCACGAATTTTGGACTCGCGGGGGTGGCGCGCATCGCGGTGCCCCGTAGTGACGGCATCGCCCGACTCGACCGAGCCCTCGCCGAGTCGCGTGAGCGCCTCGCACTGATTCGCGACGGGGCCCGTTCCGCGCAGTCGACCGATGGATGAAAATGGAGAGAGCAATGAATTATGAATCATTCGATGAACTGCGGTCGCGGATTCGACCGGTCGACCCCGTGGCGGCCGCGGCGGCCGTGTCGCGACACGCCCGCCTGACCAAGCCCGTGGGTTCCCTCGGTCGCCTCGAGGACCTCGGCGTTCAACTGAGCGCCATCGCTCGGGTCTGTCCGCCCCCGCTCCCCGAACCCGTCACCATCGGCGTCTTCGCCGGCGATCACGGCGTGGTGGCGTCGGGCGTCACGCCGTGGCCCTCCGAGGTGACCGCGCAGATGGTCGCCAATTTCTGCTCCGGCGGTGCCGCGATCAACGTGATAGCGCGCTTGGTGGGGGCCGAGGTGGTCGTCGTCGACGTGGGTGTCGCGACCCCCATCCCGGGTGAGGCGGCCGGTTTGCGGCACCGCAACGTGGCGAAGGGCACGGCGAACTTGGCGCGAGAGGCCGCCATGACGCGCGAACAGGCGACGGCCGCCCTCAACGTGGGCGCGCAGATGGGCGCTGAGGCGATAGCCCAGGGAGCTCGCATGCTCGTCACGGGGGACATGGGTATTGGTAATACCACGCCGTCGGCGGCCCTCGTCGCGGTGTTCACCGGCACCAGCCCCCACCTCGTGACGGGTCGCGGCACGGGAATCGACGACGCGACGTGGGACCTGAAGACGTCGGTGATTGAAGGAGCGCTCCGCCGAATCCTCCCGGGGGCGGCCCCCCTCGACATCGTGGCGGAACTCGGTGGCCTGGAAATTGCGGCGATGGCCGGTTTCATCGTCGCCGGCGCCGCCGCCGGCGTGCCCGTCGTCATCGACGGGGTCATTTCGGTGGCGGCGGCCCTCGTCGCGACCGCCTTCGCGCCCGACGTC
>JAKCEC010000178.1 GCA_021841725.1 Actinomycetes bacterium
ATCCCCCTCGCCTTCGGCATCATCCGCGACGAATTCCCGCGCGAGAAGCTCGCCGGGGCCATCGGCACCATCGCGGCGATGACGGCGGTGGGCGGCGGCGTGGGTCTCGTCGTCGCCGGTCCGATCCTGGAGAAGCTCGGGCTGCACTGGCTCTTCTGGATCCCCTTCGTCATGACCACCATCGCGGCGGTCCTGACCTATCTCCTGGTACCCGAGTCCCCCGAACGATCGCCGGGGCGCATCTCCTACTCGGCGGCGTTCCTGCTCTCGGCGTGGTTGGTCGCGCTCCTAGTGGCGGTGTCGGAGGCGCCCACGTGGGGCTGGTTCGCCGCGAGGACCGTGGGCGTCGGGGCGCTCGGACTGGTGCTCCTGGTGGTCTGGGTCGTCGTCGAACTGCGCGTCAACGACCCCGTGGTCGACATGAAGATGATGCGCGTCACGGCCGTGTGGACCAACAACTTGGTCGCGTTCCTCTTCGGCGTGGGCATGTACTCGGTGTTCGCGTTCCTCCCGGAGTTCGTCCAAACCCCGCGCACGGCCGGGTACGGTTTCAGCGCGAGCACCACCGCCTCGGGACTGTTCCTGATCCCCCTGTCGCTCGGGATGTTCTTCGTCGGGCTGTACTCGGGCCGGATCGCCGAGCGGTTCGGTTCCAAGGCCGCCGTGGTCGTGGGCTCGGCGGTCTCGGGGGCCGGCTACCTCGTACTCGCCCTCGCGCACGCGGCCGCGTGGGAGATCTACCTGGCGAGCTCCCTGCTCGGCGTCGGGCTCGGGCTGGCCTTCTCGGCCATGTCGAACTTGATCGTGCGCGCCGTACCGGCGCATCAGACGGGCGTCGCGAGTGGCATGAACGCGAACATCCGCACCATCGGCGGCGCCGTCGGGGCGGGGGTGATGTCGAGCATCATCACCGCGAGGACCCTGGCGTCGGGGTTGCCGTCAGCCTCGGGCTACACCCACGGTTTCTTGTTCCTCGCGGGCTGCACCGCCCTCGCGGTCGTGGCGGCCCTGTTCATCCCGAACGCCGTCCCCGACCACGAGCGTCACCTCAACCACGCGGAGCTGGCGATCGTGCCCGGGGGCACCCTCACCGAGGGCTAGTCACGCGGGTGCGCGCGGCGTGCGCAGGGCGTCACCCGCGCTGGGGTGCATCGCGGCGGCGTTGAGGGTCGACGTGACGGCGAGCAACGCCAGCAGGGCGAAGGCGACGCGGTAGGTTCCCTGGGACGTCAACGCGCTGGAGCGGGTGAGCGAGCTCCCCACCCGCAGTGCGACCACGCCCGCCGAGGCTGCGAAGCCACTGGCCACCTGCTGGACGGTGGCGGCGAGCGTGGTGCCGTGCGCCATGTCCCCCTCGGCCACGTCGCTGTAGACGAGGGTCAGGTACCCCGTGTAGCCGATCGAGCGCACCACACCGTTGACGAACGCGGTCACCGCGATCAACGCCACCGGCGTGCGCGCGTCGAACAGCGCGAAGACCACCATGGTCGCCGCCACCGCCGCGGTGGCGCCGAGCAGCACGCGACGGTACCCCCACCGGTTGAGCAGCGGCGTGGTCGACGGCTTCGCCACCACGTTGCCGACGAAGACGAACAGCACGACGGTGCCCGCCTTGATGGGACTCCACCCGAAACGGTCCTCGAACATCAGCGGGAGGAGTAGCGGGACCGAGCCCACCACCATGGTGAAGGGGACGATGCCCCGCAACGACTGGGTAAAGGTGGCGACGCGAAAGATGGAGATGTCCAGGAACGGTTCGCGTCGTCGTCGCAGGTACCACACCGCGAGGCCCAGCGCGGCCAGCGCCGCGGTGAGGTCCAGACCGACCCGGGTCCACGACGACGTGAGCTCTCCCGCGACGAAGGCGGAGTAGACGAGCCCGCCGAGCCCCACGCCGGTCAACACCATGCCGCGCCAATCAAGGGCGCCCGCGCGCGCGAGTCGGCGAGTGGAGGGCCGCATGAGGACGAGGCCGGCCGCGAACGCCGCGACGCCCAGGGGGACGTTGGGCAAGAACAGCCAGCGCCAACTCGCGAAGGTGACGATGATGCCCCCCACCAGGGGGGCGATCGCCGGGGCTAAGAGACCGGGCCACACGATGTAGGCCACCAAGCGCATGATGTCGGTCTTGTCCGAGTTGGCCAGCACCACGACGCGGCCGACCGGGACCATCAAGGCGGCACCCACGCCCTGGACCGAACGGGCCACGACCAATTCACCCAGGTCGTGGCTCAGGGCGCAGAGGAGCGACGCCACGGTGAACACCGCGATCGCGGCGAGGAACAGCCGGCGCTCCCCGAGGCGCGACATGAGCCAGTTCCCCACCGGGATGACGACCGCGAAGGTGATGAGGTACGTCGAGATCAAGAGTCCGATCGCGGTCGAGGACACCCCCAACGCCGCCCGCAGTTTCGGCGCCGCGGTCGTGACGATGGTACCGTCGAGATTCTCCATGAAGTAACACGCGGCGACCAACAGCGCGAGGCGTCGTCGATAGGGGTCGATCACTCTGTGGGTCCAATCCGGCGCCGGGGCCGCGCACCACTACGAACGATAATCCGCGCGGGACGAACACTAAAGTGAGCCGGTGCACCCCCGGTGCACCACCCCGAGTGAAATCGAGACGACATGACCAACGACCCCCCCGCGACCCTGCCCCGGGTCGGCTTCCTCGGCCTGGGCACGATGGGCGCCGCCATGGCGGGCAACCTGGCCCGAGCGGGCTTCGCCCTGACGGTGTGGAACCGCACGCCCGGTCGCGACGAGGCGCTCCTCGAACTCGGCGCGCGACGCGCGAGCGACCCCGCGCACCTCGCGGCGTCGAGCGACGTGGTCGTCATCTGCGTCACCGACTCACCCCAGGTGCACGAGGTGCTCTTCGCCGAACACGGACTCGCGGCGGGTCTGGCGCCGGGCTCACTGGTCGTCGACTGTTCGACTATCTCACCCCTCGCCACCCAGGAGTTCGCCGCGCGCCTCGCGGCGCAGGGCGTGCACTGGGTCGACGCACCCGTCTCGGGGGGATCCGAGGGAGCGCTGAACGCGACCCTCTCGATCATGGTGGGCGGGAGCGAGGAGGACGTGGCGCGCGCGCGGCCCGTCCTGGGCGCCCT
>JAKCEC010000179.1 GCA_021841725.1 Actinomycetes bacterium
CTACTGTCTGACCCGCCACGACTGGCGAACCTTTCGCGTGGACCGCATCGCGACGATACTGGCCAAGTCCCCCGTCACCGAGGAACGAGGGGCCGATCCCGTCGCCCATTGGCTGACGGCGGTGGGCAACGAGGGTGACGAGGTGGTGGTCGTGCTCGAGGGATCGGCCCGGTACCTCTTCGAGCCGCTACCCGGCGCGCAGTGGGCCAGCCTGGCCGACGGGCGTCACGCCGTGCGCTTTCGCGTCGCGGACTCCAATTTCCTCGATCACCTAATGATCCTGGCCGGTGAGGGGGCCGTCGTGGTGAGCGACCGCTATTCGCGCGCGGGGCACGACCTCGCGGCGCTACTCCTGAGTCAGCTCTAGACGACCGTTGGGCCTCGAGGAGGCCCGGTGTTACGAGTTCTGGTGCGACGTTCACGCGACGTGTCCTACCTCACGGAGGACCCGGCCCGTGAACTCGAGGGCGTACGCGAGGGTCCCGCGCAGTGGTGGTGGCGCCCGCCGAGCGATCCACGCCGTCTCGACGACGCGCGCGGGACCCTGCGCACGAGCGAGCGCGCGGCGGTCGTGGGCTACGACCTCATCGTGGCCGCGCCGCGACCCATCTCAATCCTGGTGGCGCTCGACGACCGGAATGCGCCGGCGGTCGTGGCGGCGCACCGGCGCGCGGTGGACGACGCCCTGAGCTACCTCGAGGAGCGCGCGGTCGTGGTACGCGAACGCCGAGACGGCGACGATCGTGACCTACCCGGTCGATGGTCGAGCGTGGTGGGTTTCACCCACGGCGTGAATCGCCACGGGGAGCCGCACCTGCACGACCACGTGCTGGTCGGCGCGCTGCCCGAGGGCGCGCGCGGCGTCCTCGACTCGCGGGCGCTGTTCGCCCACGTGGCCACCGCCGACGCGCTCTACCGCGCGTCACTGCGGGCCGGCGTGGCGGGCGCCACTCCCTACTCGCCCTGGCGTTCCTTCGAGGGCGTCGAACACGTGGAGGGTCTGGACGAGGGATATCGCGTCCTGTGGGGCGGTCACTTCGCGGACCGGGGGGAGAAGCGGCATTGGACCCGCGCCGACGCGCGCGCGACGTGGACGCGCGACCTCGACCGCTTCGAGAGCCACGGGGCCGTCCCCGCGCCACGTCGCGCGCACGGCGTCCTCGCCGAACACACCTTCGCGGCGTCCTTCGAGGGGCTGGCCCACGTGACGCGTCGGCACCTGGTGCGGGCGTGGTCCGACGCCGCCACGTGGGGCAGTGGCGCCGCCGACGTCACCGCGAGCGTCGACCGGTTCTACCCGGGCCTGACCGGCGCACGCGGCGTACGCGAAGAATCGATCAGCGTGCGCGACGCGCGCATGGTCGCCGCGACGCGCGAGCGTGGACCGCGGCCGCTGCGCGAGCGCGAGGTCGACGAATGGCGTCAGCGGTCGCGGGTGATCTCACGCGAGGGGCTGGGTCGTTCGAGATAACGACGAAACCGCGGGTCGGTGAAGGACGGCGTGAGCTCGATCCAGCGCAACTCCTTACGCTCGGTGAGCCCGAGGGCGAAGCCGGGCCGTCCCTGCGCTACGTCACTGAGGGTCGCGTTGTCGCGTTCGACCCACGAACGCGAAAAGCCCTCGCGTCGTCCCCGACGAGAGTGTTGGAGGTGATGCGTGGGGACGAGGTCTCGCCCGGCGAGGCGCTGCACCAACTCCAGTGTGGTGCGATCGGCGATACCGGGAAGGATCACGGTCGTGGGAAAGAGCGAGAGGAATCCGTCGGCGTTGGCCCCCCACCGACTGCGCGCCTGACTCAAGTCCTGCAGGCAGGCGAGGGTGATCACGCCTTGCCCGCCGCCCTCGGACACGACACTGGCGAGACGCGGCAGGGGGGCGACGTTCGCGAGTTCGTCGAGGGCCAAGAGGAGCCGCGCTCCACGGTGGTGGTGGTCGTAGGTCGCGTGCACGACCTCCTCGATCAAACCGACGACGAGGGGCACGCTGACGGCCTGGTACCGGCTCGGCGCGACCACGTGCAGTTGGTGGGGACCGCTGAGGAACCTCTCGACGTCGAGCGGTGCCTCGCGCGCGGCGGCGCGCGCGGCGTCGGTGCGAACGCCCGCGAATAATCCCGAGGTGGTCGACCAAATACCTGATCGCTCCCGCTCTTCGGTCGCCAGCACCCCCTCGAGGAGGGAGACCGCCGGATGCGCATCTCCGTAGCGTTCGCGCAACTCGAAGAGGACGTCCTCGCCGCGTCGTGCGTCCACGCGTGACGCCAGCTGCCCCAAGGACTCGCCACGGAGGGCGGCCCCGTGCAGGAGCGGCGCTACGAGGGCGCCGGCGCGCTCGTTCCAGTGCGAATCGCCGTCGTCGAGGTGGCGACGGCGGCTCACGTCGACCAGACTTCGAGCGGCCAAGACGGCTCCGTCCCACGTCCGAGATTGACGGACGGGGGAGTACCCGACGCGGCGAACACCCGGGGGTGTGGCCACGGTCCCCGACGGATCGAACAGGAGCGTCGATCCGTCGTGACGCGCGCCACTCATCGCGCGCACGACGTCATCCTTCGTGGACGTCACGAGACACGAACGCGAGGTCATCAAGAGGTTGGGAATGATGAGTGACGTCGTCTTGCCACTGCGACTCGGTCCGAGTACCAACGTCGAGCGTTGATCACCGCTCGACACGTCGCGTTGATCGGAGCGTCCGAGGTAGATGCCGTGGTCGAGTGTCACGATGACCAACGGTTGGAAAAATGATGAAGGGTGCTTGACATTGATTGCTAAAGCGAGTGGACTTTAATTGTCTTTTGCGGAGAGGACGTGAACACAAGGTTGTTGTTGCAACAACGGAGTGGTGTTCTTCGTAAGCGACCGTGCACTGCGAGCAGTCGTCGTACAGCTGTGAAGCTGGATGTCACATGTTCGAGTACTCGTCGATCAAGGCGGTACCGGCAACGAGGTCACCATGGTGGTGATCACGAGGTCCCATTTTGATTCAACGTTGAAACCCAAGGAGGGAAAGTGGCACCAGCCGCGAAGAAGGCAGTGGCCAAGAAGGCTCCCGCCAAGAAGGCCGTAGCCAAGAAGGCTCCCGCCAAGAAGGCCG
>JAKCEC010000180.1 GCA_021841725.1 Actinomycetes bacterium
CCGTCCGAGCACTCGTGACCGGATCCACCCTGCGTCGTCTCGCCGTCCTCCCGCTGACCGTGGCGCTGTTCGCCACGGGCGCCCGCGTGAGCGGGGCGAGCGCACGCACGGCGAAGACGTCCTCGACGCCGCTGTACCTGCTGTCCTCGGAGGGCTACGACTCGGCCATGTGCACGGCCTTCCAGAAGGCCACCGGCATCGTGTGCAAGTTGTCCGACAACTCGACGGGGCCGACCCTCGCCACCATCCAGGCGACCAAGAACAATCCGCACTGGGGAGTGGCCTGGACCGACGGCAACGCCCCCTACGCCGCCCTCGACCAAGAGGGATTGCTGCTGCGCGGCTTCGAACCGGTCGGCACCCTGACGGCCATCGGTCGCCAGCTCGTTCCCGCGGACAAGAGCTACATCCCCACCGGCCTCACGGTGTCGGGCGCCTTCATCTACAACGCCAAGAACACCCCCCACCCCCCCACTACGTGGGCCGACCTGCTGCTCCCGAAGTGGCGCGGCCAGGTGGGGATGAACAACCCGTCGGTGGACGGACCCAGCTACCCGATTCTCGCGACGTTGTTCAACGCCCTCGGCGGGGTCAAGCAGGGCGAGGCCTTCATGACCAAGCTCAAGGCCAACGGCTTCGTGGTGTCGCAGAACTCCATCAAGGACGAGCTGCTCGCCGGCACCGTCCAGGTGGCGATCTCCCAGAACACCAGCGGCATCGGCGCGTCCTACACCAACCCCAACATCAAGGTGTTCTACCCGAATCCGTCGGCGGGTCTGCCCTCCACCATCGCCATCGACGGCAAGGCCCCGGCCGCCGAGATCGCCGACGCCAAGAAGTTCGCGGACTTCGTCTACAGCCCGGCCGGACAAGCGGTGATGCTCTCGGGCGACCCCCAGGGCGACTCGCAATTCTTCCCCATCATGCAGGGTGAGACGGCGCGTCCGCGCGTGCCCGCCGTCTCGTCGATCCCCTTCTCGTTCCCGAACCCCTACGTCTGGGGCCCGCTCGAGCCCTCGATCAACACCTGGTTCAACGCGCACGTCGCCTAGTGACGGCCACGCAGGACCTCGCCGTCGCCACCGACGGACTCCCCGCCCCCCTCGGGGGGTCCGTCAGTGGCGTCGACGATCGACGACGCGGACCGCGTCACTGGTACGACCTCGCGCTGAGTCGACTCGGTCGGCCGCTGCTCTGGCTGATACTGGCCGTCGTGTCGATCATCCCGACCGTCGCCTTCTTGGCACTCGCGTTCTCGCCGCGCATCTTCAGCCAGGGACCCAGTTGGTTCACCCTGAGCGTCTTTCGCCTCGCGTTCTCCGGCAACGAACTGGCGGGCATGCGCAACAGTCTTCTCATCGCCGTGGGCGCCGCGCTGATCGCGACGCTCCTCGCGTCGGGGCTCGCCCTGATCGCCCAGCGAACGGACCTGCGCGTGGCCCGGTGGATCCCCGGGCTGCTCTGGGGCGTCCTGCTGGTGCCCACCTACGTGGTCGCGGTCGGGTGGGAGGAGATCTTGGCCAACGGCAACCTGTTCTCCCAGCTCGGCCTGGTGTCGCCCGCGGTGCGCTCGGCGCTCCTCGGTCCCGTGGGCATCGTCGTGATACTCGGCTTCTCCGGGGTCCCCTTCGCCTACTTCGCCATGGCCCCGGCCATCGTGGGGCTGGGCCGGCGTTTTGAGGAGGCCGCGCGCATCCACGGGGCCGGTCTGGCCAAGACCACCCGCACGGTGGCCCCCATCGTCCTCCCCGCCATCTTCGCCGCGATGATCATCGTCTTCGCGGAATCGATCGGCGACTTCGGCGTCGCCTCGACCATCGCAGCCAACGCCAACATCCCGGTGGCCACGACCAACATCATGGCCGCGATCGGTACGTTCCCCACCAACTTCCCCGAAGCCGCCGCGGTGGGGTGGTTCCTCATCGTCACCCTGGCCACCGTCTTGACCTTCCAGAATTGGCTGCTGCGCAAGAAGAACTACGCCGTCCTCTCGGGTCGTTCCACCTTCGCGCCTCGCTCGCACCCGACGCGCGGGCGCCGCGCGGGGCTCAACCTCTTCGTCTACGCCTTCTTCACCCTCACGCTGGTGGTCCCCGCCGCTGGCGCCGTCTTCTCGACGTTGCTCAAGCCCTACACGACCTTCGCGTGGCACAACCTCAGCCTGAGCGCCTACGTGGACGTCTTCACCCAGCAGTCGATCACGCAACCCATCCTCGTGTCACTCAAGATGTCCCTCATTACCGCCACCTTGACCGTGATCCTCGGCGTGGCCGTGGCCAAGGTGCTGACCAGCCCGCGTCCGGGCTGGACCGGGCGCCTGATGGACGCCGTCCTCGTCGGTTCGGTGGCGCTGCCCGCCCTGGTGTTGGCCGCGGGCTTCATCTTCGTCTTCAACCTCCCCTTCACGGTGCACCTGGGGATCAACCTCTACGGCACCATGACGCTGCTGGGAATCGGGTACCTGGCGATCTCGCTGCCCTCCAACAGCCGCGTCCTGATCGGACCCATCGGCCAGATCGACGGCTCCCTGATGGCGGCCGGTCGGATTCACGGCGCCCACCAGTTGCGCGCCTTTCGCCAGTGCGTCCTGCCCCTGATCGCCAAGAGTCTGCTCTGGGCCTGGCTCCTCTCCTTCGCCGCCACCTTCGGGGAACTCCCGACCTCGGAGATGCTCGCCCCGACGGGCGTGCGCACCATGGCCACGGCGATCCTCAGCTCGTTTCAGTCGTACAACCTGGCCATGGCCACCGCCTTCTCGGTGGTGCAGATGACCATCGTCCTGGGCGTCATCGCGCTCGCCACGCTGGCCTTTCGATTCGTCGCCCCGCCGGGGTGGCGCAACATCCACGTGGGGAGACCGCAGTGAGCACCGTGTCCGACACCAGTCCCGCCGCCGTGGTCGCGACGGCGCCGACCGCGTCGGTCGCGCCCGCGGCGCCACCGCGCCCGCGCGGCGAACCGCCGCGCATCGTCCTCGACGACGTGCAGAAGGCCTACGGCGACCAGACGGTACTCGACGAGATCCACCTCGCCGTAGAACCGGGCCAGTTCACCGTCCTGCTCGGCCCCTCGGGCAGCGGCAAGTCGACCCT
>JAKCEC010000181.1 GCA_021841725.1 Actinomycetes bacterium
GTGGTCACCGTGGGCAGAAACGTGTGGAAGGATCAATTCGACACTGTCGCACTCTCAACGGGCACATGGCGCTGGGGACCTTCGTAAACACCCTGCCACGGGATCGCGACGAAAGTCGCACCACAAGGTGACGGTGGTCGCGGCGCGACGGCGCGATTGCGGCTCTGCCCGCGGTGAACGGCGTGACCGCGCCATGCAGGGCGGCGGGCGCGTCGTAGAGAGCCCGACGCGACACGCGAGAGCCCCGCGGGACGTGTCTTCCCGCCGGTCGTCACGATCGCGGTGAGGTGGGGCTAGCTGCCCCGTGGACTTGGATGGTCCGGCGTGACGGCCCACACGTGGCCCGTCGGAGGGCTCGCGGCTCGCTGCTCCAGGAGGATGTCTCGACGGGACGCTAAGGCGACGCGATGCCTCACGGCGGCCCCAAGCGGCGAAACGGCTCGACGAGCTGGTCGACCACGAGGACGAGGTGCGAGGTCGCCCGATCGCTCTGCTCGGTGACCAGTGGCCGACCCGCGATTCCGGTCAGGGGGGCCACCTCGCCACGCTGGGGAAACCTCGCCCGCCGCGACCCGACATCCCAGAGGGTCAGCACGATGCCCAAGTTGACGCCCGAGACGCCTTCGCTCGAGTGGTGGATGCGGTGGTACGCCGGACTCACGAGGATCCTGCCGACCGGTCCAAACGACCACGGAACGTTGGCGTGGGGCAGGGTGCCCAGGCACACGTAGACGGTGATTAACAGGGGTGCGAAAGGTCGGTCTCCCATGACGACGACGACCGGGATTGTCGCGAGAAAGAACCCCATGAAGTGAGACAAGGGGTGTGCGCGAAAGGACGTGAGGACGTTCAACTCCTCTTGCGAGTGGTGGAGCGCGTGCATCCGCCAAAGCGCGCCGAAGCGGTGATCGCACCAGTGCGCCAACCAGTTACCGGCATCCATCAGGACGAGGGTCACCATCGACAGCGTCCACGAAGGGAAGGCGTCGCTCCAGGACCGCCAGCTCCCGCCGAGCACGTCATCGAGCAGATGCGAGAATCCAACCGACATCAGCGTCATCAAGGGGATGACCGATGCCAGATGGACCACGAGAAACCACGCGTCATGGATGAGGCCACGCTCCACCGCTTCGCGCCGTTGGGCGGGCCACCGCCGTTCACAGACGAGCAGCGTGCCGACGGTCCCGACCACCAGGGGGGCGGCCAGCACGGCCCATCCGCTGGCGAGCGTCGACGCGAGTTGGCCGCCTCCTGAGAGGGCGGCAACGCCCACCGACACGACCACCATCGTGGCCAGCAAGATGAGTACCGACGGCACGCAGACCCGCGCGCGAACATCGGCCGACCCCCCGGTGTGCAACTCCTCCCCGGGCCCCGTCCTCGCCGCCAGCGTCGAGGTCATGATCGGTTAGAGACTCCCACGGTCACCCCCGCCTCGCCGCAAGCCCACGTCGACCCGGGATCTCCGGGCCCAACTGCCCCTGTGCCGCACGCCCACCACGGCGTGTCACGAGTGGATACCGGGACCGTGGCGGGAGTGTTCACCGTTCTCCTCGGCCCAGGGACGCCCGCTGAACAGCGGGGGGGCGGGTGCGGTATTCATAGGTGCGGTCAGACGATCGATGACGCGACGAGCACACAACACACGGGGGGTTGCCATGCCACATCCTGATTCTTCGCCGGTGCAACGAGGGGGGCGGAGGCTCCCCGTGGGCAGGTACGTGCTCGCCACGTTCTCGTTGGCGGCGCTCCTCCTCGTGTCGGGCGGTGCCGCCGCCTCGGCGCCGGCGCTGGGATCCGCGAGCTTCGGCGGTTACCCAAACCTTCTGATCAACCAATCATCACGTTCGCTCTACGTCCTGAGCGTCGAGAGGGGTCCGCACTTCCGATGCACGAGCCACGCGTGCCTCTCGATCTGGCCGCCGATGCTGGTCCCTAAGTCGGTGAGGTCCGTCTCGCTCGGGGCTGGCGTCAAAGGAAGGATCGGCTTCATCGCGAGGAGCAAGACTATGAAGCAGGTCACCTTCAATTCGTATCCGCTCTACACCTACGCCGGCGACACTGGGCCCAAGCAGACCCATGGCCAGGGCATCGCGGCCGACGGCGGAACGTGGCATCTCGTTCGTGCGACCGCCACGACACCGGCCCAGACGTTCGCCGCACCGGTGCACCCATCCACCACGACCACGAAGGGCAGCGGCGGATACGGCTACTAGAGCAGCAACCCAGAGTGCGGCATCGCCCGTGGTAACGAGGGCCCCGTGAAGCCGATTACCCGGGGCGCAGGGGCGGCTCGTGCCCGCGAGATCGACACGCAGACCGGTCACACCCGTCAAGCGACGACCCTTCGAGCCGTGGGCGCGGAGGTGGCGGACGACGTCGGACTGCGCGACGCGTTCTTGACCCACGGCGGGGAGATGTTCGGATTCGCGTGCCGGTTGCTCAGCGCGCCGACGACCGCCGAGGACGCGGTGCAAGAGACGTTCGCTCGGGCGTGGCGCTCGCGGGTTCGATTCGACCCGACCCTGGGCTCGCTTCGCACGTGGCTGTTCACCATCGAGCGCAGAGTCATCCTGGACATCACCGCGCGCCAGGGCAGGGCCACCACCGTCCCTTACGACGAGGGCGCGGAGCCCTCGATGACCGACGGTCTCGACGCGGCGATCCGGGGCTGGCAGGTCGACGCGGCGCTGCAACGACTGCGGCCCGAGCACCGCGCCGTGCTCATCGAGATCTACTTCAACGGCCGCAGCGGGCGTGAGGTCGCCGAGCTATTCGGGATCCCCGAGGGCACGGTACGGAGTCGCGCCTTCTACGCCCTCCGCAGCCTTCGACTGCACCTCGAGGAGGACGGATGGAACTGATCAACCAGAGTGGGTGCGAGGTGTGGCGCGGGATACTGGCCCTGCGCAGCCTGGGCGCGTCCACGCCGGACGACGAGGCCGCGCTGCAAGGACACCTCGACGGGTGCGGCCAGTGCCGTGCGCTCGCGCTCGAACTGGAGAAGACCGTCCATCTCCTGGCGTACGCCAACCCCGAGCTCGTCGTCGCGGCCGACGCCATCCCGCCGAGTCTCACCGAG
>JAKCEC010000182.1 GCA_021841725.1 Actinomycetes bacterium
CGAGATCGTGACGAAGGACAAGTCCGACATGGCCCGCCTGCCCGAACTGGTGGACTTCGCGCAACGACACGGTCTGCCCCTCGTGTCGATCGCGGACCTGATCCGGTACCGGCGCCACCACGAGAAGCTGGTGCGCCGCGTGGCCGAGGCCTCGTTGCCGACCGAACACGGTGAGTTCAAGGCGGTCGTCTTCGAGAGCATGCTCGACGCCGAACAGCACATGGCCCTGGTGTACGGCGACATCGAAGGCCTCGACGACGTGCTCGTGCGCGTGCACTCCGAGTGCCTGACCGGCGACGCCCTGGGGTCGCTGCGCTGCGACTGCGGTCCCCAACTCCAGTCGGCGTTGGCCAAAGTGGCGGCCGAGGGAGCGGGCGTCGTCGTGTACCTGCGCGGACACGAGGGTCGTGGCATCGGCCTGGGGCACAAGATCCGCGCCTACGCCCTTCAGGAGAACGGCGTCGACACCGTCGACGCCAACCTGGAACTGGGCCTGCCCGTCGACAGCCGCGAGTACGGTATCGGCGCCCAGATCCTGGTGGACCTGGGCGTCTCCTCCATGCGCCTGATGACCAACAATCCCACCAAGTACGGCGGCCTCGAGGGTTTCGGCCTGGACATCGTCGAGCGCGTCGCGCTCGAGAGTCGACCGACGGCGTTCAACATCGACTACCTGCGCACGAAACGTGAACGCATGGGACACATTTTGGAGGGCTTGGATGACATCGAATGACGACACCGCGTTCGACCCCGCGCTCGAGGCGGCGTTGCGCGCGCGCGTGGGCCAGTACCTGGTCGGCGCCCTCGAGGGGCGCGGGGTGCGCGTGGGTCTGGCGTGCGCACGCTTCAACGGCGCCGTGACCACCCGTCTGCTCGACGGGGCCCTGGCGGCCCTGGCCGAGTGCGGCGTCGACCGGAGCGACGTCACCATCGCCTGGGCGCCCGGGGCCTTCGAACTGCCCTTGGTGGCCCGGGGCTTCGCGCGGGGCGAACAGGTCGACGTGGTCGTGACCCTCGGGGCGGTGATCCGCGGTGACACCGGCCACTACGAGGTGGTGGCCGGTGAGTGCGCGCGCGGCGTCCAAGACGTGCAACTGGCCACGGGGGTGCCGGTGGTGTTCGGCGTGCTGACCACCAATACGGTGGAGCAGGCGTGGGAGCGGTCGCGGCCCGACGCCACCAACAAGGGTCGAGAATCGGCGTTGACCGCCCTCGAGATGGTGAATCTCCTGCGTCAGCGCGTCTTCACGTCGTGATCATCGACGGGGTCGTCGCGACCTTCGACGACCGACGCGGGGACGGGGTGTTGCGCGACCTCGAGGGTCACGAGTTCTATTTCCACTGCGTGCGCATCGCCGACGGCACGCGCCGCGTGGCGGTGGGCGCTCGAGTGCGCGCCCGGCGCGCGGTGGGGTTGCGCGGTCGCGACGAAGCGGTCGACGTCGAGCAGGTCTAGTCGCTCGGAGGGCGTTCGCCCGCGTCCGCCACCGCACTCGGTCCGGCGTTCGACGCCAGGCTGGCGCGTACGAACACCTGTTGGATCTCGGCGAGCGCGGAACGATAGAGCGGCGTGTGGGCACCCAGGCGCTCCTCGCCCGCGTCGAGCACGGCGCCCATGACGTCGATGACGAGTTGGGCGCCGCTCAGGTCGGCCGGCGTGGCGGCGAGGTGCACCGCGGCCCACTGGGCGAGCACGAAGAAGTGATGGGCCAGCAGGTCTTCGGCGGGTGTCTGTCGAAGGTAGTCGAGTTCGGCCGCGGCGTCGGCGTCGTGGGAATCCTCAGTCATCCCTCCCAAGGTAGCGTGAGCCACGCGCCGCAGCCGCCGTCGGCGCGCGACGCGGCGGCGGCGCCAGATCCGCCGCGGTGGCGTCGCGCGACGGACCTCGGGGGACGCGAGCGGGTCCGCGACGCACGGGTACGCCGCGTCTGATAGCCTTTCAGGGCAGTTCACAGCAAGTGAGGCTGGTTTCCAACCTCCACCTGAGCACGCGGGTGCCTCGGGTTCAACGGGTCCTCCTCGCCTCGCTTGCCGTGGCGACGCCACGGTGGCGTCGCGCAGAGCAAGGAGTCGGTTATCGCAACAGTGCCTGGAGACCACCGCGTCAACGAACGCATTCGGGTCGAGTCCATTCGTCTCATCGACAACGAGGGGAACCAACGCGGCGTCACCACGACGCGCGAGGCCCTGGCGTTGGCCCGTAGCCTCGATCTCGACCTCGTGGAGATTGCGCCCACCGCGCAACCACCCGTGTGTCGCATCATGGATTACGGCAAGTTCAAGTTCGACGAGGCCCAGAAGGCGAAGGAATCTCGACGCAAGACCCAGAACGTGGGGGTCAAGGAGATGAAGTACCGGCCGAAGATCGGTCCGGGGGACTTCGACACCAAGACCCGTCTCGTCGAGAAGTTCTTGACCGAGGGTCACAAGGTGAAGGTCACTATCATGTTCCGCGGCCGCGAGTCCGCGCACCCCGAGTTGGGCAAGAAGATCCTGGACCGCATCGTCGAGAAATTGGTCGACATCGCCAAGGTGGAGTCCGCCGCCAAGCTCGACGGTCGCAACATGATCATGGTGCTGGGTCCGGAGAAGAAGGCCAAGGCCAAGGTTGACGCAGTAAGGGACGAGGCGATGGCCCCGTCCGCAGTAGCCGCCGCAGTACCACCGGAGGCCGAGGCAACGGCCCCGGCCCCAGAATCGCTAGAGGAGAGTTGATATGCCCAAGATGAAGACCGACAGTGGCGCGAAGAAGCGCATCAAGATCACGGGCTCGGGTAAGTTACGCCGCCGCAAGGCGTTCCGCGGCCACCTCATGGAGACCAAGTCGTCGGTGCGCACGCGCCGCCTGGGTCGCGAGACCGACATTGCCCCGGGGATCGAAAAGAACATCAAGCGCTTGATGGGCCTGTAGGAACGTTAGGAAAGAGGAACTGATATGGCACGCGTTAAGAGGGCAGTCAATGCCAAGAAGCACCACAAGGCAATTCTCGAAGAGGCCAAGGGCTACTACGGCGATCGCAGCCGCACGTTCCGCGCCGCGAACCAGGCCGTCCAGCACGCGGGCG
>JAKCEC010000183.1 GCA_021841725.1 Actinomycetes bacterium
CAACGGCTTCGGTACCGTATCCCTGGCCCCGGAAGGGGGCGGCGAGGCCGTATCCGATCTCGACCACGCCGGAGGAATCGGTGCGGCCCTTGGTGCCACAGTCACCGATCACTTCCCCCCTCAGTGAGATCATCCAGGGGAGTGGCTCGTCACGTTCCAGGGCCATCGTGAGACCGTGGGTGGTACCTTCTTGCGGCCAGCCGGGGGCGGCACGGACGTGGGTCAGATTGCCCTCCAAAACTGCGCGGGCGGTCTCCCCATCGAAGGGAACCAGTCGCAGTCGAGGCGTCACAATCTCGCTGAACGGGCTGGTCATGCCTCAAGTATCCTCCACCGCCGGTGCGTCCTCCATCGATTTCCCCACACGGCCCACGGCCCCTTCCCGGGAAACGCTGACGGCCCCGGGGCGGGTGAGTCTGGGGCCGCCCGGCCCGCGTCACCTTCGAGCTGATCGGGCGCTCCTTCGACGCGCGTCGCGCGGTGGACGCGATCACTCGAGGGGTCGAGGGACACCATCGGTACTACGCCAGTCGATGCGCCAGACGCCGGATGCGACCGCTGGTCTTTCGCCGCCGAGTGGGCCACGGGGACCTCCGCTCCACGGGCGATGAGCGCCTACAGCCAACGGTGCATCACGTTGAACTCGAAGAGGGCTTTCTCGAGATGCGAACGCCGCGACGGCCGTCTCAGCGTGACCTCGGGGGCGGGCTCGGCGTAGAAGTCGCCCGACCCGTAGCCCGCCTTGGCGAAGCCCGTCTCGACGAAGCAACCGCCGCGACCCTCGAATGTCGCGTTGGGGACCTCGCCGCGAATCGTGGCGGCGATGTTGTCGGCGACGACGTGCGCCTGGGCGTGGGCGAACACGCCGGCGCGAGGCAGTGGCTTGCCCACGCTCAGTGGTACCTGGGTGTTGTCCCCGATGGCGTACACGCCGGGGAACTTGGTCGCGAACGTCTCACGGTCGACCTCGATCCAACCCGAGTCGCTGTGCAGCGCCGAGTCGGCGACGACGCGGGGGGAACGGATCGGCGGCATGTAGACCAGGAGGTCGAAGGGCTCACTCGCCCCGTCATCGAACTCGGCCCGTCCCGCCTCGACCGACGTGATCTGGTGCGCGGGCCGGTACTCGATGGCGCGGTCCTCCAGCAGTGAGGTAACGGCCCGCGAGACGTTGGCGCCCGCCACGCCCATGGGCGCCGGTTCCGCCGAGTGCAGCGCGACCGTCACGTCGTGACGACGTCCGGCGTGGCGAAGGTTCGCGTCGATGAGCAGGGCGGATTCGTAGGGCGCCGCCGGACAGCGGTACAGCGGCGCGGCGGTGACCACCAGGACGCGACCCGTGGTGAGGGCCGCGATCTTCGGTGCGAGCCGTTCGGCCCCCGCCAACGTGGCGTAGGTCTCGCCGTGGTCCGCCAGGCCGTCGATGTACTCAGTGGCGTAATCGGAAACCAGTGACACGACGAGGTGGTCCGCGGTGATCTCTCGTCCCGCGACCGTGACGCGCCGGGCCGCCGGGTCGATGTGCTCGATGTCACCGATGAGGACGTCGATCCCGCGTCGTTCGAGGGCCCGCAGAGGTCGGGTCACCTGATGGGCGCGTCGCCCCCCCGACATCACCCACAGGTACGAGGCGGCGAAGGTGAAGTCGTCGTCTCGATTGATGAGGAGAACGCGGTGACGTCGGTGAAGGCGACGGCGCAGCCGGTTCGCGGTGGTGACCCCGCCCACCCCACCGCCGAGGACGACGACGGTCTGGGCCGTGGCCTGAGACGGACCCGCCACTAGAAGACCAGGACCTTTCCGGCCGCGATGGTGTGCTCAGTCAACTCATCCATCGTGCTACGGGTGGCCCCGTCGATGAGGTCGTCGTCGGTGAGGCCGCGGGCGTTCATGCAGGTGCCGCACACCAGCACGCGCGCACCCTTTCGCACGACGTTCTTCAGCATGCGCTCGAGGTTGTAGTAGCCGTTGGGTGTCTGCTGACCCGACTTGGCCGCACTGGCGGCGTCGCCGAGTAGGAAGACCGACACGTCGGCACCCTCGTCCTTGTCCAGGATCGTGGTGGCCAGTCGCATCGCGTTGTACACCCGCTCGGTGCCGTAGGGCGGGTCGTTGAGGATGAAGAGGTACTTCATGGTGTCTTTCCTTTCATGTCAGGTGTTGTAGGAGTTGACCGACGTGTCCCGGGGCGTCGGTGCGGGCGTCGGTTCGACGACCAGGCGCTGTCCGGCGGCTGTCCATTCGAGGGGTCCGCCGGCGAGTCGCTGTGCGTCCACACCGGCCTCGCGCAGTCGCGCCACCGCCTGCGCCGCCATGACGCAGTAGGGACCACGGCAGTACGCCACCACCGAGGAGTGGGCGGTCAACGACGCGGCGAAGGTGTCGAGGTCGTCGACGGGGATATTGATGGCACCCGGGAGGTGACCGGCGTCGAACTCCAGTCGAGGACGGACGTCGACGAGCACCACGTCGCCCGAATCCGAGCGCGCGAGAAGCGCCTCGAGCCCTAAGGGCTCGACGCCGTCCACCTCGCCGAAGAACGCCGCCGCCAATTGTCGAACGTCAGCGATCCGCTCCTCCGCCAGGAGACGGAGCGTCCGGTACCCGTTGACGACGGATTCATCAGCCACGCGGTACAGGACGAAGAGTCCGTCGCGACGCGAGCGCAGTAATCCGGCGCCGCGCAGTACTCCGAGGTGGCGCGACGTGTTCGCGATGCTCATTCCCAGCGCGAGCGCAATTGATTCAACGGACCGCTCACTCTGGGCGAGCAGGTCGATGATCTCCACTCGTTTGGGACTCGAGAAGGCGGCCCCGACGCGGGCGAGCTGCGTGAAGATGCCGTCCTTGAACTCCCGAGCTTCCATAATTCCTCTATTCAATGGAATAATTGAATACTATAGCAGGGCGACAGTGTTCTCGCCATCGCGCTCGCTCGAGGGCAGTGCGGGCGCCGCGTCCATTTACGTCATGCGAGCTGGGTGCGGGCGCGAGAATCCCGGGGGATAACCGTCGACGCCCGCACGAGGACCCGGTGGGGGTCGTCCTCG
>JAKCEC010000184.1 GCA_021841725.1 Actinomycetes bacterium
TACGCCGAATTGCGTCGCCGCGTGCAACCCCATCGTCCCCCAGCCGCATCCGACGTCGAGGAGGCGCATCCCCGGCTGCAGGTCGAGTTTGCGACAGATCAGGTCGACCTTGCGGCGTTGCGCCGACTCGAGGGTGTCGGTGGCGTCGGCGAACACCGCACACGAGTACGTCATGGAGGGCCCGAGGACCATTTCGTAGAAGCGATTGGACACGTCGTAGTGGTGGGAGATGGCGTCGGCGTCGCGACGCCGCGAGTGCAGGGCGCCGTGTTGTCGCGCCTCGATGCTCGGTGCGGCGAGTGGTCGCACGGCGCGCGAGCCCATGAGGCGCAACAGCGGCCCCAGGGTCGAGGGCGAGAACAGGTGTCCCAGGGACGGGACCTCGAGCGCGAACAGGGCGTCGAGGTCACCCTCGAGCTCGATGTCGCCCGCGACGAAGGCGCGCGCCAGTCCGAGCTCACCCGGTCGGCGCAGCACGCGCACCAGGGCCTCGGGCGTGAGGATCTTGAGGGTCAGGTCGTGGGCGGGGGACGCGACGCTGGGCTCGACGACGCTGGCGTCGAAGGCTTCGACGCGAAAGGGCAGTCGCCCCTCGAAAAGGTTCGCCACCGTCGCCGCCACCGTCATCGTCACCCCTTGAGAGCCCTGATGGCCCATGGTAGACACGTCGGACGGGTCGACTCAAGTAGTCCGCGACCCCGGCGCTCGTCGACGGCTCGCGAGGCCGGTCGTCCCTACGATGGCGGAGTGGAGAATGGAGAGAGCACTCGAGGACCGTCGCGCGATGAGTCGCGGACCGGGCTGCTCGACGGCCGGGTGTTGCGCGGGGCCATGTTGGCGCCGGCGGGCGCGAACGTGGTGATGCAACTGGCCCGCCGCGGCGTGGGGCGCGGGGTGGCGCAGAGTCCGGTGAGCAGTGGCTCGCTGGTGCGTCATCCCCTGAAACGAACGCGCACGACGCTGGCCTACATTTGGCTGTCCCTCTACGGAACCGACGACGAACGCGCCATCCTGCGTCGTCACGTCGACGCGCAGCACCGCCACGTGCGCTCGCGTCCGGGCGATGACGTGGCCTACGACGCCTACGACGCGCAGTTGCAATTGTGGGTCGCCGCGTGCATGTACGTAGGTTCTCGCCAGGGCTACGAGATGCTCTACGGACCCGCCAGTGAGACGGTCGCGGCAGCACTACTCGCCCGTTGTTCGCCCTTCGCCACCACCCTGCAGGTACCGGCCAGCCAGTGGCCCCGCGACCCGACGGCCTTCGCGACCTACTGGGAGGCGAACCTCGCTCGCGTGGAATTTGATGACGTGACCTCGCGCTACCTCGTGGACTTCATCGACTTGCGTTTCCTGCCTCGCCCGTTGGCGGCCGTGGCGCGTCCGCTGCATCGACTGTTGTGCGTGGGTTTCCTCGGGGATCCTTTTCGCACGGGGCTGTCACTGGCGTGGAGCGCCCGGGACCAGCGACGCTTCGAGTGGTGCTGCACCACCCTGCGGTGCGTCAATCGCCTCGCGCCCCGGGTGCTGGCCGAGTTCCCTTGGAATCTCGTGCGCTACGACACCCGCCGGCGCCTCGCGCGCGGACGCTCGCTGGTGTGAGTCAGTACGCGGCCGTGCGTTCGACGCACCAGTCCCAGAGCATCACCTGGTCGCGACCGGGGTCGCGCGAGCGCGTCCAGGGTACCTTGTGTTCGAATCGCGGGTGTCGGTCGAGCCAGAAGTCACCGGTGGAGCGCGACGATTCACGCGCGCCGGCCAGCCACACCAGGGTGTCCGCCCCCTGGGCGGGCGTGCGCAGCGCCGGCCGGGCGACCGCGTAGAAACGGGGCAGGGACGCCGCGAGGCCCGGCGTGTCGACCCAGCCGGGATGCATCGCGTGAAAGACGACGTCGCGCGACGTCACGTGGTGGATCCACTCGCGGTTCAAGACCAGTTGCGCTCGTTTGACCCGGGCGTAGGCGCGGACGCCGTCGAAGTCCGACGCGGGCGCCTCCAGGGTCGCCAGGTCGAACGGCTGTGAATACATGCCGCCCGAGGACACCGTCAGGACGCGTCCGGGGGGCGCGGTGGCGAGCGAGGCCAAGAGCAGTCGCGTCAGGTGGAAGGGCCCCAGCAATTGTGCGGCCACCGTCATCTCGTAGCCCTGGGCGCTGAGCGCGCGCCTGGCGCTGATCGCGCCGGCGTTGTGGATGAGGACGTGCAGGACTCCCCGGGCCGCCACGGTCTCGGCCACGCGTCGCACGGCGACGAGGTCACTCGTGTCGGCGAGGAGATAGTCGACCCGTTCGTTGTGCGACCGTGACCGCAACGCGCTCACGCTGGTGCGCGCGCGGGTCTCGTCGCGCGCGACGATGGTGACGCTCGCGCCTAACCCGGCCAAGCGCTCCGCCGCGGCGAACCCGAGGCCGGAGGTGGCGCCGGTGATGAGTACGCGTTGTCCGGCCAGGGACGGGGGGTCGATCCAGGCCTCGAGGCGCGACCGTAGCGCGAAGCCGACGCGCGAGAAACTTCCGACGACGGTGGTCTCGAGGATCTTGTCCACCCCGAGTGCGACCGGATTCATCGAGCGGTGAGTTCTCGCTGCAGACCGACGCGCGCGCGCTCACCGACGCCCCGAAACATCCGGGCGATGACGGGGGCGGCGAGGGTCAACCATCCGCGCGTGCGCAGTTCGGCGTCGTAGGTGACGTCGGTGCCCCGGTCGGTGGGGGTAAAAGTGATGTCGTCGCGCGAGACGACCAAGGGGGTCTCGGCCCGTAGGACCACGCGCCGCGGCGGCTCGAACACCGTGATCTCGTAGATCAGGGGAAGCGATCGTCCGTTGAAGTCAGCCACCACTTCGAAGCGGGTGCCGAGGCCGACGTCGCCCGGAGTGATTTGGTGCGCGCGCCGCACACCCGGGTCCCACGCAGCGGTGTTCGCGAAGTTCGCCATGTAGTCGAACGCGGCGGTTCCGTCCCAGGGTGACGAAACGGTGGTGCGGTAACGGGCCACGGGGCTCTCCTGTCGAATTCTTGCCAGAGTACCGGTAATGTCG
>JAKCEC010000185.1 GCA_021841725.1 Actinomycetes bacterium
CGCGACCATCGTTTGGATCTCTTCGAGCGTCGAGGCGCTGCTCGGCTACGAGCCCGCCCAAATGGTGGGCCACCCCTTCACCGAGTACGTGGTGGCCGAGGACTGGGCGGACCTGCGCGCGCAGACCCCGAGCGTTCTGGCCGGCGACGTGATCAACGTCGAGGTGCGACTTCGTCACCGCGACCAGAGCATCCGGTGGACGTCCATCGTCGCGCACCAGGTCGAGCTCTCGGGTCGCGGCCGGGTTCGGGTCTCGACCTGGCGCGACATCACCGCCTCGCGACAGGCGCGCGAATCGTTGGCGCAGTCGCGCCACGACTACCAGCGGGTCGCGGAGTACTCGTCGGACGTCGTGCTGCAGACCGACGTGAACGGCGTCATCGACTGGGTCTCGCCCTCGGTGACGACCATTCTCGGATGGCGCGCGCTCGACGTGGTGGGCCAGCGCGTCCTGGAACTGGTCGCCGACAGCGACGTCGAGCGCGCCGCAGCCTGGCAGTCACTCGTCCTCCTGGGGGGCCAGGTTCGCGCCGCCCAGATCCGTTTCCACACCGCCGCGGGCGAGACGCGGTGGATGGCCGTGCGCGCGCAGACCTCGTTGCACGATCGCCTCATCACCGGCGTCGTGATGTCGCTGCGCGACTGTCACGTCGAGGTCATCACCCGGCGCGCCCTGAACACGTTGTCGGCGGTGAGTCGCGTCCTCACCCGCAGCGAGAGTGAGCAGGACCTCCTCAATTCGATGTGTCAAGCCGCCGTCAACGAAGGGGGCTACGTCCTGTGCTGGTACGCCCGCCCCGCGGGGCCCGCGGCGACGTACTTCGCGCGCGCGGCGTCGAGCTACGAGTACCGCGAATTCGCCGAGGCGAGCCGCCTGAGTCTCGGCGATCAGCCCGGTACTCGTTCCCCCGCCGGCGTCGCCTGGTGTAGTGGCCAGACCGTGGTGGTCAACAACCGACTCACCGACACCCGCTTCACGTGCACCGAGGAGGCCCAGCGCGTACGGCACTTCCACGCGACGATCGCCCTGCCGGTGTACTGCGCGCACGAGATCGACGGTGTGCTCATCGTCGAGGCCCCCGAGGTCGGCGCGTTCGACGTCGCCGTGGTGAGCATGCTCGAAGAACTCGCCGCGCAGATGGGCTTCGGCATCCAGCGACTCCGCGATCGCGCGAGTCTGCTGCAGTCGCTCTCCGAGCAACTCCTGCTCAGCGCGGCGGTCAGTCAGTCCGGTGAGTCCATCGCCATCACCGACGTCGAGGGTACGCTCATCTACGTCAATCCCGCGCTCACGCGCGCCTCGGGGTACGCGCGCGACGAGCTCATCGGACAGAACCCGCGCATCTTTCAGAGCGGCCTGCAGAATCGGGCGTTCTACGAGGAGATGTGGCAACAGTTGGGTTCGGGTTCGTCGTGGCGCGGCACCCTCGTCAACCGGCGCAAGAACGGCGAGCTCTACGAGGAGGAGGCGACCATCTCGCCCATCCGTGACGAGACCGGTCAGCTGACCGCCTACGTCGCCGTCAAGCGCGACCTCACCCTCGAGCGCACCCTCCAGGCCAGTCTCACCAGCGACGGCCGCGACCGCGCGACCATCCTCGAGCTGATGCGCGAGATGCGCCCGGTCAGTTCCCTCGAGGCCATGGCCGACCTCTTCTGTCGCCTGGTGACGCGCCTCGACCACATCGACGCGTCGACCCTGTTGATCCGCCACCACGACCAGACACTCAGTCTCATGGGTCAACACGGGTCGGCGCTGGCCGCGATGGGTCTCTCGCTGAACGTGCCGGCGTCGGCCTTCGCCGCGCAATTGCGCGAGGGCGCCTCGGCGATGGTGCTCGACCTGAACGACGACCGCCTACGCCAATACGACAGCGTGCGCACCGCCATCGACGAGGGTGGCGCGCGCGGCGCGGTGGCGACTCCCCTGCGCTGGAACGACGACACCATCGGGGTCTTGTTCCTCTCCACGCGCGACGCGCGCGCGGCCCAGGACCTCACGCGTCGCCTGGGCGCCTTCGACCAACTGGGCACCTACGCCGGTTCCTACTTCGGGAGCCAGATCGACGCCCAGATCCACCGCGAGGAATTGCGCGCCGAGGTCCAGGGGATCATCGACGACCGCGCCTTCACGCCGGTCTTCCAGCCGTTCGTCGAATTAGCCACCGGACGGGTCGTCGGCTACGAGGCCCTGACCCGCTTCGCCAACGGACGCCGACCGGATCTGTGCATCAGGGACGCCCACCAGGTCGGACTGGGTCCCGAACTCGAGGCGGCCTGCGCGATGGCCGCCATCGACGCCGCGCGCGACCTCGACCCCGCGCAGTGGCTGAGCGTCAACTTCTCGCCCGCGGCGATCCTGGGCCACTACGTCGACCCCGTCCTCGCCGCCAGCGAGCGCGACGTCATCCTCGAGATCACCGAGCACGATCCGATCGAGAACTACGCCGACATCCGCGAGGTCGTCGCCCGACTGCCGCACTGTCAACTCGCCGTGGACGACGCCGGGGCGGGCTTCACCAGTCTGAGCCACATCCTCGAACTGCGTCCCCGCTACGTCAAGCTCGACATCTCCATCATCCGCGACATCGACACCAACCCGGCGCGCCAGGCCATGACCGCGGGGATGTGCCACTTCGCGGCGCAGACCGACACGATCGTGATCGCCGAGGGCATCGAGACCCAGGCCGAGGCGGATACGTTGATACGCCTGGGGATATCCCTCGGCCAACACGTCCAGATGCTGGGCCAGGGTTACTTCTTCGGGCGGCCCCAACCCATGGCGTGACACGGGCGTCCCTCCCTCGCCTCGCGTCAACCAGGACCCCGGTGCGGGTCCGTCGCCGGCGGACCGCTAACCCAGGAAGGGCCGCACGTCAGCCGCCCACGTGAAGGACATCGCCGGGTCCGGACCCGCGGGGACCTCGATCAGATCGACGTAGGACGCCGCTCCCTGGACCATCGCGAACCCGACGCCCATCTGCGCGTTGGTCGTGTCGA
>JAKCEC010000186.1 GCA_021841725.1 Actinomycetes bacterium
GTTCATCCCGAACGCGCCGACCAAGAACTCACTCCTCTTCGACATGGTCGTCGCGTGCTCGGGCCTGAACGGCACCAGTTGGCTCGAATCAGCGGGTGCGGTGGTCGCGGAGAACCAGGCGTTGGAGTTCCTGGCCGCGCGCGCGGGTCTGCCCGTCGGTTCCGGCGGCGCCTTCGTGTCGGGCGGCTCCAGCGGCAACCTGTCGGCGCTCACCGTCGGCCGCGACGTCGGCCGGGCGCGACGTCCCGACGTCGCGCCCCACCAACTGCGCTTCGCCATCTCCGCCGACGCGCACTCGAGCATCGGTAAGGCCCTTCACGTCCTCGGCATCGAGCCGCTCCTGGTCGAACCCGACGACCACCGCTTCACCCGGGTCAACCTCGAGCGCGCGCTCGCGGCGGACCCGCACCCCGAGACCGTCATCGGCGTGGTCGCCACCTCGGGGACGACGAACGCGGGCATCGTCGACGACCTGGAGGGCCTCGGGAGTTACGCGCGCGAACACGACCTGTGGTTCCACGTCGACGGCGCCTACGGCGGCGGCGCCCTCTTCTCCTCCGAACGCGACCTGTTGGCGGGTATCCGTCACGCCGACAGCTTCATCGTCGATCCGCACAAGTGGCTCTTCGGGCCCCTCGACTGTTGCGCGTTGCTCTACCGTGACCCGGCGACGGCGCGGCGCGTCCTGGCCCAGCAAGCGGGCTACCTCGACGTCCTGCACGGCGGCGACGACGACCACTTCGACTGGAACCCCTCGGATTTCGCCATTCACCTCTCGCGGCGCGCGCGCGGGCTTCCCTTCTGGTTCTCGCTGGTGACCTACGGCGTGCGCGCCTACGAGAGCGCCACCCAGGCCGCCATCGACCTGGCGCACCGGGCCGCCGAACTGATCGAGGCGCGCGACGGGCTCGAACTCGTGCGACCCGCCAGTCTCTCGATCGTCCTGTATCGGCGCGTCGGCTGGAACGAGACGCAGTACCTCGAGTGGAGCGAGAAATTGCTGCGCGAACAGGTCGCCTTCGTCACGCCGACGCGCTGGGAGGGCGAGATGGTCGCGCGCATCGCGTTCTTGCACCCCGACACCACCGAGGAACTGGTCAGCGAGATCCTGGCGTCGATGTTCGACTAACGCCCGTCCAACAGGGGGTCACTCGGTTGACGCACCGCGTCACCGCGACCCCGGCGGGCGCGCCACGCCATCCCCCCGAGGGCCTCGAGGACCACGCGGTTCCCCAGGTACGCCGTGACGTCGGCGTGGTCGTAGGGGGGCGACACCTCCACGACGTCCACCCCGGCCAGGGGCAGTTCCATGGCGATACGCCGCACGGCATCGAGGAGTTGGCGACTGGTCAAGCCCCCCGGTTCGGGGGTCCCGGTGCCCGGGGCGAATCCGGGGTCCACCACGTCGACGTCCACCGACAAGAAAACGGCGTCACAGTCGTCGGTGGCGATGGCGAAGGCGTCGTCGAGGACCGCGTCCAGGCCGCGCGCCACCACCTCGGTCATCTCGAAGGACCGCATTCCGCGCTGCGCCATCCACGCCAGGGTGGCGGGTTCGGGCCAGTAGCCGCGAAGTCCGATTTGCACGAAGCGGTCGCCGCGACACGCGCCGGACTCGATCAGGCGCCGCATCGGCGTCCCGTGGCCGTAGAGCGAACCGAACTGCGAGTCACCGGTGTCGGCGTGCGCGTCGAAGTGGATCACCGACACGCGTCCCCAGCCCACGTGGCGCGCCACGCCCGTGACGTCCGCCAGGGCGATGGTGTGGTCTCCACCGAGGATGACGGGGACGACGCCGGCCGACGCGACGCGGGTCACGCGCGCCTCGAGGGCCGCCAGGGACGCCTCGACGTCGCCGGAGTACATCTCCACGTCCCCGAGGTCCACGACGCCCAGGTCCACCAGGGCGTCGACCCCGAGCGCCAGGCTCGGGCGCGAGCCGTCGTGGGGCAGGTAGTCCGCCGCGCGCATCGCCTGGGGCCCGAAGCGACACCCGGCGCGGTAGGAGGTGCCGCCGTCGAAGGGGGCACCCACGATCACCGCTGCGGCGTGGCGCCACTGCGCGTCGTCGTCGGGGTCGGCACTCGGCACGCCGAGGAACGTGTGGTCCGGCCCGTACATGTTCCCGACGCGCATCGGCCCGGACCTAGTGCGTGACGGCGACGGGCGCACCGTTGTCGAGCAGTTCCACCCACGTCTGGCCCGGGGTGAGACGGATGGCCTTGCCGTGGGCGTCGAGGTACTGGATGGGTGAGGACTGAGAGTGGCGCGCCCACGTCCCCACGATCTCCTTGCCGTCGGTGAACACTTCGGCGACGCCGCCACTCTGCAAATTGGCGTAGGAGGTGAAGGCGCCGACCCCGTTGACGTAGTTGACGTAGTTGACGATCACGTTCTTCGGGGACTCGCGCACGTGGTTACCCGTGTAGTCGGGACCCGCGAACTGCGTCGAGCGGTCCCACGACTTGGTCACGGCGTCCCAGGTCCACGTCATCGGGTAGATGCTGGGGAAGTTCACTACGAACTTGCTCACCGGGGTGCCCACGGCGCCCTGACCCGCGGGGCGGTACTGGAAGAGGGGCTGGGGCGGTACGGGGCTCCCGCCGCCCAACGCGAACAGCGCGGCCGCGCTGCCGTAGAGGTTGTAGGGCGCGACGCGGCTGGGGTCTCGGAACATCGCGGCACCCGCGCTCGACTCGTTCACCAACTTGACCGGCGCGGTGGCGATGGAGGCGAGGGCGTAGGGGGCCCCGCCCGAGAAGGCGAAGATGCCGCCGATCGGAAAGACGATCTGCGTGTCGGTGGGGCGTACCGAACGGATGGGTCCGACGCGAGCGGGGGCGTTCTGGTTGAAGACGGCGGCCAAGCGGGGGATACCCCCGTTGATGATCTCCTCGTAGACGACGTCGGCTTGGTCGACACCCCACTGCGGCAACGAGTTGGTGTCGTCTTCGATCTTGATGACCAGCGCCGGTCGCTTACGGGCCACGCC
>JAKCEC010000187.1 GCA_021841725.1 Actinomycetes bacterium
GTGGGGTGCCCTCGGGTGCATTCCCAGATAGCTCAATTGGCAGAGCAAGCGACTGTTAATCGCTAGGTTGCAGGTTCGAGTCCTGCTCTGGGAGCCACTGCTCTGGGAGCCACTGCTCTGGGAGCCCGTGGCTGTTCATTCTCGGCGGAGTCCTAGCCGGCGCCTGGCGGCGGACCGCCCCCCGGTACCCTTCGGGCCGCGAGACGCTGACGGTGGCCGCGTGACCGCTGTGGTGTCCTCGGCGTGACTGCGCCGCCCCGCGACGGGCGACGGGACCCCTCAGATGGAGAAGTCGTCGCCCGACCAGATTCCCGACAGTGAGGGACGGACCTCGTGGGCGTGGCCGTGGGAGCCGACCCGTTCCTCGAGTTCGTGGAGTCGGTCAAAGAGTGACTCCAGGCTGAGCCCCACCGGGTCCGACGACGGCTCGGCTTCCACGTTGGAGGGCGCGCCGCTACTCGCCTGGCGGGTGCGCGCGATGACCCGCCCCGGGATGCCGACGACCACCGAATTGGGCGGCACCGGGTGCAGAACGACCGCGTTGGCCCCGATGCGACTGTCGTCGCCGATGGTGATGGCGCCAAGAATCTTGGCGCCCGAACCGATCACCACGCGGTCACCGATGGTGGGGTGGCGCTTCTCGCGCGCCAGGCTGGTGCCCCCGAGGGTCACCCCCTGGTAGATCGTCACGTCGTCACCCACCACCGCCGTCTCGCCGATGACCACGCCGAGAGCGTGGTCGATGAAGAGGCGACTGCCCAAGTGGGCCGCGGGGTGGATGTCGACGCCGGTGAGCATCCGCGCGGTGGAGGCGAGCCCGCGCGCTAGGAACTTCGCGTTCGCGCACCAGAGACGGTGCGCGACGCGGTGCGCCCACACCGCGTGCAGACCCGGGTAGACCAGGGCCGTCTCCCACACGCCGCGCGCGGCCGGGTCGCGCGCGCGCACCGCCGCGAGATCGCTGCGCAGGTCACTCAGCACTAGTCGGTGAGGCCCTCGAAGAGGGGCGTCGACAGGTAGCGTTCGCCGAAGGAGGGGATGATCACCACGATGGTCTTGCCGGCGTTCTCGGGTCGACGCGCCACCTCGAGGGCGGCGAACAGCGCCGCACCCGATGAGATGCCCACGAGCAGTCCCTCCTCGCGCGCGGCCCGGTGCGCGGTGTCGAAGGCGTCCTGATTCTCCACGCCGATTACCTCGTCGTAGACCGAGGTGTCGAGCGTGTCGGGGACGAAGCCCGCACCGATGCCCTGGAGGGGGTGGGGACCCTTGGGGCCGCCCGCCAAGACGGGCGAGGCCGCGGGCTCGACGGCAATCACCTGTACGGAGGGTTTGCGCTGTTTCAGTACCTCACCGACCCCCGTAATGGTGCCACCGGTGCCGACACCGGCGACGAAGATATCGACGTCACCGTCGGTGTCGTTCCAGATTTCCTCGGCGGTGGTGGCCCGGTGGACCTGGGGATTCGCGGGGTTCTCGAATTGCTGGGGAATGAAGTAGCGCGGATCGGTCGCGGCGAGTTCGTTGGCCTTGGCGATGGCGCCGGCCATTCCGTCGGGGCCCGGGGTGAGGAATAATTGCGCGCCGTAGCCGCGGAGCAGGGCGCGGCGCTCCTTGGACATCGACTCGGGCATCGTGAACGCGCACTGGTACCCCTTAGCGGCGGCGACCATCGCGAGGGCGATGCCGGTGTTGCCCGACGTGGGTTCCAAGATGATGGTGTCGGGCCCGAGGAGACCCGCGTCCTCGGCGGCGGTGATCATCGCCAGGCCGATGCGGTCCTTCACCGAACCGGCGGGGTTGAAGAACTCCAGTTTGGCCAGGATCTCGACGTCGAGACCCTCGTTGAGGTGGTTGATACGCACCAGCGGTGTGCCACCGATCAGTTCGGTGATGTTGTTGGCGATCTTGCTCATGTCGGTCCTTCGCTCGGGGAACGCCTCACACCTTAATGTCTATACCCGACTTAATTGGTCAAGAATTTCGTCACGTCACGGTTGACCCGGGCCCTCGGGGTTGGCGTCGAGGGAGCTTGGCGGCGAGCGCCTCGCCCGAGGCGGGCCCGACCCGAGTGAAGGTACTGGGGCGTGCGACGACCCGCAACTCACGCGGTGGCGAGGTTATGCTACGAAACCAAGTGGGGTACCGTCCCGTTCTACTGTGAGGCGGGAGGGTGTGAGGAGGGTGGCGTGTCGGAGAGCGGTGTGGTCGTGACGCCCGTCTCGTCCGCCGTCACGTACGATGACCTCCTCGAGGTCGCCACCAATCTGCGCTGGACCTGGAAAATCGAGGCGCGTCGCCTCTTCGCCGCCCTCGACCCCACGGCGAGCCCCGGGGCCCTGGAGTGGCCCCAGCAGCTTCTCCTGGGCATGGGTCGTGATCAGGTCAGCGCGCGTCTGCGCGACGACCCCGAGGTGGCGGCGTTAGCCCTGGCCGTCGTGCAGAATTTTCGGGCGTACTTCACCGAGACCTCTAAGACGTGGTATCACACGCACCACAAGTCCGAGCGCGACCAGGTCATCGCCTTCTTCGCCGCGGAGTTCTCCCTGACCGACTCGCTACCCATCTTCGCGGGGGGCCTCGGGACGGTGGCCGCCGAGCAATTGAAGGCCGCGAGCGCCCTCGGCCTACCGCTGGTCGGCGTCGGACTGTTGTATCGGGGGACGTCGCATCAGTGGCTCGACCGCGACGGGCGCCAGCACGAAGCCTGGGACATGATGTCGCCCGAGAAGATGCCGATCACGCGCGCACGCGACGCCCAGGGGCGCGTCATCCAGGTCACGGTGTCGCTCCCGGGTCGCGATGTTCAAGTCGCGGTCTATCGCGCTCAGGTGGGACGCAACCACTTGATCCTGCTCGACAGCGCCGTGGCCACGAACTCCGAGACCGATCGGATTCTGACCACCCGACTCTACGATTCGGACCTCGAGACCCGTTTCTCCCAGGAGTTGATCCTGGGCGTGGGGGGGGTTCGCGCTTTGGCCGCGCTC
>JAKCEC010000188.1 GCA_021841725.1 Actinomycetes bacterium
CGATCGCGGCGCCAATCACCGACAGGTGCGCCTTCACGCGCGGGGCCACCCGGGGAGTGGCGCGCGTCGTGCGGATGCCGCCGTTAAAGAAGTGCAGCACCGAGGTCACGATCAAGATGACGAAGAGTGACACGATGGTCCAGGTCACGACGAAGGAGACGAAGGGCAGGTCGAACACGTAGAAGCCGATGTCCTTGTGGTAGAGCGGGTCCGTCTGACCGAAGGACTGACGGTGCACGAAGAGGAGCCACGTCTGCCACTGGCTGGAGGCGTTGATCCCCGCGATGAAACCGGTCACCGCCGCGATGCCCGCGTAGATGCGACCCGCGTAGGGTCGCACCGCGTTCTGGAAGCGCCGCACGACCTCGTCCTCGGGCTCAAAACTGAGGTCGCGCGCGCCGAATCGGTCGCTCAACATCAAGTTGACCCACATCAAGACGAAGAAGATCAGACCGAACACCACGGCCAGGCCCACCTTGGTCGCCCACATGGCGTTGAAGACCTGGCCGAAGCCGCCCTGGGAGAACCACATCTGATCGGTCCAGATCACCGCCATCGTCCGCAGTGACGCCAGCAGGATGACCAGGATGACCACTCCCGTGCCAATCCACAGGCGACGCGAGGGACGGCTGAGTCGGCGAGCGGGATTGACGTCCGAGGGTGAGCGCACGATGCGAGCCTAGGTCAGATCTACACGGGCACGACGGTGCAGGCGCAGCCCGCGTGCAACGGCGGGTACGCCGATCCACTCGGGAACGCCTGGCCCGCGACGCGCGGCGGCGCGGCGGCGTCGAGCGCGCAGGCGTCGCACGGCGCGTCGTTGGGCGCGGGCAGAAAACGCAACGATCGCCCGATACTGCCCGTGGTAACACCCAGGTGGAAGGCGCGCCGCGCGGCGTCGGTGCAGAGTCGCTCGACGCGCGCCCCGCGCCATTCGCGGTACGCCGCGTTAGCGCGCTCGGCGGCGTCGCCGTTGCCGTCGGCCAAGATGCGTTTGCGAATGGCGAGGACGATGGTGACCGCGAGATCCTGCGCGCACTCGTCGATTCCCGCGCCGGCGTTCGCCTCGCTCGCCGCCCCGGCCTCGTCGAAGGCGAATTGCACGCCCGCCGCCGTCGCGTCGGCCAGCGCGTCCACGGCGGCGTCGGCGTAGCGTCGTCGCTGCTCGAGTTCGTCCTCGAGTTCCACGGTGATCGGGCCCTTCACGTCGCGTAGTCGCTCGAGGGTGATGTTCTGATCATCTTGGAGGGCGCGTTTGACCTTGCGCGTCAGGACCGACAACGATTCGTCGATGGCGCGGTCGCGTCGCGCGAAGAGCTCGTCCAGGGGCGTCTCGGGCTTCGTCGACGGCGCCGCCTTCTTGGGCGCGGCGGCGGTGGCCCCGCGCTCCTCGAGCGTCGCCTTGCGCAGGCGCGCGAAGATCTCGTTCACCACGTCGGTACCCGTCGCGTCGTCGCCGACGAAGGACTCGCCGGCCGTCGCGGCGGGCGCGGCTACCTCGGGCGTCGCGGCGGGCACGGGAGCCGTCGGTGCGCTGACCGGCTCCAGGTTACTCACCGCACTCGACGCCGCCACCGCCTGCAACGAGGGCTCGGGCACGTGGCGCAGGGGGGTGCCCGCCAGCAACTCCTCTTCCGTGGGCTCGTGACTCGGGGGACGCACGCGCAGGGCCTCGAGGGCGGCGGCGCGCGCCACGTCGTCGGAGCCGTTGATGTTGTCGAGCAGGGCGTCGACCTGTTCGCGCACACCCGTCACGAAGGAACTCATGGCGTCGCGCGCGGCGCGCAGTTGGTCTATCTGGATATGCAGGGCCTTGCGCTTGACGGCGAGGTCGTTCAGCACGTGGCGGCGCGCCTCGTTGGCCTGATCCACGATCGCGCGACCCTGCTCGCGGCCCCGCTCCACCAGGGCGTCGCCGTTGATCTTGGCCGATTCGATGAGCCGTTCGGCGGCGAGGCGCGCGTCGTGGTCGATCTGGGCGGCCGCCTGCTCCGCTTCGGTCAGCATCGCGCCCGCTCGCTCCTGGGCTTCGATGAGGTGATTGGCCGCGCGCTTTTGACTCTCGGAGAAGAGGAGAGCCGAACGTTCCTGGGCCTCCGCGGTCACCCGGCCGGCCTCCTCGTGGGCCGAACGCAGGATCGCCGCGCTCTGCGCACCCAGCGCACTGGCCAGAGTGGCCTCGTCGAAGGTGGGGTTCGCCGCGCGTCGTAGCGCCTCGGACAACTGTTCTTGCAAGTCACGGATGCGATTCTCCAGGTGACCGACCTCGCGGGCGACGGTCTCCAGGTGCGAACGCACCTCCTGGGGGTCCAGGCCACCCTTGCGCACCGTATTGAAGTTGGTTCGAGCGATTTCGGTCGATGATTGACGCGTCGTCGAGAGCATTCGCCGTTCTTCCATTCTTCTTAGCCTAGGTCGTCGCCCGTCGGAAATATGGCTTAATGAGGGGTGCTGTAGGGCACCGGGGCCGCTCCCCCCAATTTGCGCAGATCGGCCAGGACTTGGGCGAGGGTGGTGACGCCGATCACGTGCAGTGAGGCGTTGGCGGTGCTACGGGCGGCGGCGTAGTCGCCCTGGGGGACGAAGAAGTAGTGGACCCCCGCGTTCTCCACGGCCACCGTCTTCTCGGCCGCGCCACCGATGGCCCCCACCCGCCCCTGGGGATCGATGGTGCCCGTCGTCGCGATCACGTGCCCGCCGGTGAGCGATCCCCGGCTCAACGTGTCGATCAGGGTGAGCGTCATCGCCAGTCCCGCCGAGGGGCCCCCGATGTTGGCGGTGTCCAGGGTGATCTTTCCCGGGAGGGCGTAGTTCACGCCGTCCTCGGGGGCGACGCCGAGCCAGGAGGGTCCCGCCGTCGGGTACGAGGCGCAACCGGTGGGCGCCGTGGCGTCGGGTGACGTCGCGGTGGTGATTACCAGGGGCACGGGCGCCGTACGCGTC
>JAKCEC010000189.1 GCA_021841725.1 Actinomycetes bacterium
AGAATGTCTTGGTCGAGTACTATGGCGCGGAGACCCCCCTCAAGCAGTTGGCGAACTTCTCGGTCCCCGAGCCGCGCCTGCTGGTCGTCTCGCCCTTCGACAAGGGCGCGATGAACGCCATCGAGAAGGCGATCGCCAACGCCGACCTCGGCCTGAACCCCTCGAATGACGGGGTCGTCATCCGCCTGTCGTTTCCGACGTTGACCGAGGAACGACGTAAGTCCTTCGTGAAGATCGTGAAGACGAAGGCGGAGGAGGGCAAAGTGGCCCTGCGCGGCGTGCGCCGCCACGCGCGCCAGGAGCTCGAGACGTTGGAGAAGGAGCAGGGTCTCTCCAAGGATGAGATTGAGCGCCTGGAGAAAGTGCTCGACAAGATGACACAGGACGAGGTGGCGGTGGTCGACGCGCTCCTCTCTCATAAGGAGCAGGAGCTTCTTGAAGTTTGACGACGACGACGAGTTGGGTGCCCCCACCGGTGACGTGCCGGTGGTGAGCGCGAGAGACCCTCGGGTCACGGTGACGGGCGCCGACGTCGCCAGTTTCGTGGTCGACGAGGCTCCGGTGTTGGACCCGGCGACGTTGTTACCGCACTGGACCGACGCACCGACTGGTCAGGTGCCGATTGTCGTCGCGCGCGAGGCGGCTGACGCCGTCGATCCGTGGGGGGCGATCCCCGCGCCGGCGTGGCGCGAGGGCGAAGCCGACTGGGTGGCGCACGAGGAGCAATTCGACGCGTCGTTGTTGGCCATTGAGAAGGTCGACGACGACCTGCGCCCGTGGGAGTTCAGCAGCGATACCGACGTGGCGGATGAGGAGATTCTCGACGAGTCGCCGCGACCCGAGCCGACGCGGGCTCTGCGCACGCGGCGTCCGCACCGTGAGGACCTCCTCTCGGGCCGGGCCGCTCGCAAGGGGTCCTCGCGCAGCGTCTCGATCGCGACGTTCACCGGGGTCGTGCTGGGGCTCGTCGTACTGGTGATCTTCTACCTCGGCGCGGCGCCGACCGCCGTCCTCATCACGGTGGCCCTCGCGCTGGCCGCGGGTGAGGCCTTCGCGGGATTTCGCTCGGTGGGGGCCCACCCGGCCACGATCCTGGGTTTGGTGGCCATCGTCACCCTCAACGTGGCGGTGTACGAGAAGGGGGTGGTCGCCGTGGGGGTGGTGACCGCCCTCTTGATGATGTTCTCCTTCGTCTGGTATCTCAACGCGGAAAAGATGATCGACGTGGTGGACGGGCTGGGCGCCACGGTCTTCGTCTTCGCGTGGGTGGGCGTGCTGGGTTCCTTCGGGGTGGAAATGGTGTCGCCCCACAATTTCGCCCACCAACACGGTTTGGCCTACCTCATGGGCGCGGTATGGCTCACCGTGGCGAACGACTCGGGGGCGCTCTTTATCGGTCGCTGGCTCGGTAAACGACCACTCAACGCCCGCCTCTCGCCGAACAAGACCGTCGAGGGGACGCTGGGCGGGACGGTGTTGACCCTGATCGTGGGCGCGGTGGTGTTGCCGATGATCCACCCGTGGACCACCACGCACGCCCTGGAATGCGCGGTGGCGATGTCGGTGGTCGTGCCGATGGGGGACCTCTTCGAATCCATGTTCAAGCGCACCCTCGGGGTGAAGGACCTCGGCCACCTGTTGCCGGGGCACGGGGGCATGTTGGACCGAGTGGACGGCCTGCTCTTCGCGCTGCCGACCATGTACTTTTTGACTCACCTGCTGTCACTCAACTAGCCGTGTCCACCCCGCGAACCCGTGTGGCGTTGATGGGCGCGACCGGCTCCATCGGCCGCCAGACCCTCGACGTCGTGCGCCGGGCGGGCGACGACTTCGAGTTGGTCGCCGTGTCGGGCGGGCGTCGCGTCGCGGAACTGGCGGCGGTCGCGAGGGAGTTCGCCGTGCGCCGCGTGGGCGTCGCGCTCGAGGAGGACCGCCGCGAACTGCGCACCCTCGTTGGCGAGGGCGTCGACGTCGTCGTCGGCGAGTCCGGTTTGCGCGAACTCTGTCGCGACGTCGACGTCGTCGTCAACGCGGTGATGGGCTTCGCGGGCCTTCCGGTGACGCTGGCGACCCTCGAGGCCGGTGCTCGCCTCGCGCTCGCCAATAAGGAATCGCTGGTGGCGGCGGCCCCGGTGGTGGCCCACGCGCGCCAGACGCCGGGCGCGGAGATCCTCCCCGTCGATTCCGAACATTGCGCCATCTATCAATGCCTCGTGGGTTCGACGACGCCGGGGCACCCCGACGTGGCCCGACTGCTCCTCACCGCCTCGGGGGGACCCTTTCGGGGCTGGTCCCTCGACCGACTCCAGGGCGCGACGAAATCTGACGCGCTGGCGCATCCGACGTGGGCCATGGGACCCAAGATCACCGTCGACTCCTCGACACTGATGAACAAGGGTCTCGAGGTCCTCGAGGCGTCGGCGCTCTTCGGCATCGAGGTCGGGCGCATCGACGTGGTGGTGCACCCCCAGTCGATCGTGCATTCGATGGTGGAATACGTCGACGGTTCCGTTTTGGCGCAGCTCTCCCGGCCCGACATGCGACTGCCGATCGCCTACTGCCTGGGCGCGCCCGAGCGCCTCGCGCACCACTGGGGACAATTGGACTTCCGTAACGCCCTGACCTTGGAGTTCGAACCGCCTGATCGCGCCGCCTTCCCCGCGCTGGACTTGGCCGTCGCGGCGGCGCGGCGCGGGGGTGCGGCGCCGGCCTGGCTGTCCGCGGCCAACGAGGTGTGCGTGGCGGCCTTCCTCGAGGACCGCATCGCCTGGCGCGACATCGTGGCGCTCGTCGCTCGCACGATGGACGATTACGTGGATGATCCGTTGTCCAGCCTCGACGCCGTCATCGACAATGACGCGCGGGCTCGGCGAATCACGCACGCTAACCTG
>JAKCEC010000190.1 GCA_021841725.1 Actinomycetes bacterium
GCCCACCACGCGACCGTCGACCTCGGCCAGGTAGACGTTCCACTCACGCGCCTTGGCCGCCCAGGTCTCCTCGCTCCACGCGGCGCACTCGTCGTAGGTCTCACCGAAGGCGTCGGGGGAATCGGCTAGGGCCTCGAGTCGAATGGCGCGCACGGCGGCGCCGTCGCGCGCGAGTCCCGGCCGGACCCGCGCCGTGGCCCCACTCATTCGCCGTGGCCCGGGAGCCGGGCCGAGTAGATGGAGTACCCGTCGATATGACGCACGATCAGGGTCGCGATGACCGTGGCGGTCATCATGGGGATGATGAGTTCGAAGCCGGTGTGGGTGAGTTCGACGACCAGCACCAATCCGGCCAGGGGGGCCTGCATCGCCGCGCCGATCATGGCGGCCGCGCCGATCAGGGCGAAGGCACCCACCGGCGAACCGGGCCACACGTGGTTCCAGGCCACGCCGAGGAAGCCCCCCAGCACGGCGCCCGTCGACAAGAAGGGGGTGAAGACGCCCCCCGACGCCCCGCTCGCCACCGTCAACGTTGTCACCAGGGGTTTGAGGGCGAACAGGGCGAAGAGCAGACCGAGACTCCCGACTCCTACGAAGGCGTCGTGGGCCATGTCCTTACCGTTGCCGAAGAGTTGGGGGTACTTGAAACCGATGACGCCCACCGCCGCGAAGGCCAGTGGCATCTGCCAGAACACGCTGCCCCCGCGCGCGCGACTGGCCGACACCCAGCCCAGCAGCCGCACGAAGAACACCGCGAGGAACCCAATGACCGCGCCCGCCACCACCGACCAGACCATGATGGACCCGCTGAAGTGATAGTTCGGTACGTCCACGTAGGTCGCCGTACTGGGCAAGAACAGCCACGCGGTCATCGTGGCGACGAAGGAACACGCCAGGGCGGCGAGCACCGTGGGCAGAGCGAAACTGCCGAGCATCACTTCCGCGGTGAAAATCGCGCCGCCGAGGGGGACGTTGTAGACGGCGGCCAAGCCGGCCCCGCCGCCGCAGGCGACCAGGAGGCGTTTTTGCGCACTCGACAACTTGAACCAGTGCGAGAGCAGGCTGGCGGACGCGCCACCCATCAGCTTGGGAGCCGCCTCACGACCAATCGACGCCCCCATGCCGATGACGATCTCGGAGATGATCGACGTGGCGAGACTACGGCGAACGCCGAGTTCCCCGTCACCGTTCCAGAGCGCGTCGTCGATCTCGGCCTTCTCCTTCTTCAGGTAGCGGCGCACCACGTACCAACCCGTCGCGCCCACCAGGCCGGCGAGCACCATGGAGACTTCGCGTCGCAGGTTGGAACTGGCGGCGACCGCCGCCTGGTAACTCCCCCCGTGGTAGTGGAAGGCGAGTTTCTCCACGTACTGCAAGAGCGCCATCAGTCCCGCCCCGAAGAGTCCGGTGGCGACGCCGGTGACCACGACGGCCGCCCAGAACACGGGGGTGAGCGCGGCGTCGCCGTCGTGGGTGACGTTCGGTTGTTCCATCGCCCCCCGACCAGACGCGATGCGCCTCTTGATCAGTGGTTGCGGAACCCGTTGGCGTTCAGAGTCGCCGCCGTTCTTGCGTGCCATAACCCTCTCGCTACCTCGGACGCACTATCGTACCCCGGGGTCGCCACCCCGATTCCGATGATCCGCTAGTTCTCCGCTGGCACTTCTTGAATAATCCAGGTGTTGGCGTCGGGGTCGGCGAAGTCGAGGAAGGTGTTGAACGGTTCACGCGTCGGGTGCGCCCCGTCTACGCGCTCTCCCGCCTCGAAGTGGTACGGCCCGTTCACGACGACGCCGTGCGCGATCAGTTCGCGCGCGGCCTCGTCGGCGTCGGACACCATCAGGTGCATCCCGTGCGCGGTCCCCGGCGCCGCCGTACTCAGACCGGTCCCGATGGCGATGGCGCAACGCGAGCCTGGGGGGATCAGTCGGGCGACGCGAAAACCGGGGGCGAGCTGCTGGTCCATCTCCACCGTGAACCCCAGCTGGTTGACGTAGAAGTCCTTCGCCCGGTCGACGTCACCGACCGGAATGATGATGAGTTCCAGCCTCAGGTCCACGCGCTCATCCCCTCACCCCTCACCCCGTCGCGCGCACGACGCCGCGTGCGCCCCGTCGAGGATCCGTCCACACTTCTCACACACCTCGTCGAGCATGCACACCGGCGACCCGGTGTCGCGAGGGTCCTCGAGGAGGTCGCGGGGACGCTCGACCAACCAGTCGGCGCCGGCTTCGCGTAGTTCCCCGGGACTCCCGAAGCCCCAGAGCGCACCCACGGCGCACACCTCGTGGCGGCGAGCCGCCACCATGTCGAAATGGCGATCACCGACCATCCACACGTCGCGGCGCTGCGTCAGCGCCCACCCGTCGATCACGAGCGCCATGACGTCGAACTTCGAGGTCACGCGCAGGTCCAGACTGGCCCCGCTGATCTCGTCGAAGAATTCACCCACGCCGAGCGCGTTCAGCATCTGACGCGCGAAGTCGACGCGCTTGGCCGTCGCCACCCCGAGGCGCACCCCCTCCTCGGACAGCGCCGCGAGCGTCGTCGCCACGCCGTCGTAGAGGCGCGTTTGGTGCACGCCGCGCTCGGCGTAGAAACCGCGGTACATCGCGACCACCTCGTCGATCCTCGTCTCGTCGATCCCGAGGAGGCGAAAGGACTCCCCCAGCGGCGGGCCGATCAGGCGCCGCAGCGTCGTCTCGTCCGCCGAGTGCCCCAGGGCCTCCAGCGTGGCGTGAAAGGACCACAGGATGCCGGGTGAGGAATCGGCGAGGGTTCCGTCGAGGTCGAAAATGACGTGGCTCGGACGTGATCTCACTGGTCCATCTTTACCCACCATTGACCACCGCGGTGACGCCCTCCTACACTGAACTCGTTCTCACG
>JAKCEC010000191.1 GCA_021841725.1 Actinomycetes bacterium
CTGCGCGCGCTGCAGGGCCACCTCGCGTTCGCGGATCTCGTGGAACTTGCCCTGGTTCAGGCGATAGCCGACCGGGGTGCCGTCGACGAACACACTGCCGCGGTCGATCTTCTCCAGGTGATTGAGACAGCGTAGGAAGGTGCTCTTGCCCCCGCCCGAGGGTCCGAGCAGACAGACGACCTGGCCGGCGTTGACCTCGAGGTTGATGCCCTTGAGGACCTCGAGGCGCCCGAAACTCTTGTGGACGTTGATGGCCCGCACGAGGGGAGGGGTCGGGCTCACTGGGCCGCTCCCCGGTGTCCGATCATTCGACGCACGAGCCCGTGGGGGTTGAGGGAGCGGCCCATGACCTTCTTCATCGACGCGGGGTTCGACCGGTCCGCGGCGTAGCGCTTCTCGATGAAGTACTGACCGACGCTCGCGATGGACACGATCACCATGTACCAGAGGGCGGCGGACATCAGGGCCTCCATGATGCGAAAGTTGGCCGCGTAGATGTTCGACGCCGACAACAAGAGCTCGTGCACCCCGATGACCGACGCCAGCGACGTCCCCTTGATCATGTTGATGAAGTCGTTGCCCGTCGGCGGGATGATCACCCGCATCGCCTGGGGCAAGATCACGCGGCGCATCGTCTGCGACGGTCGCATCCCGATGGAGGCGGCGGCCTCCACCTGCCCGTGGTCCACGCTGTTAAAGCCCGCGCGCACGATCTCGGCGTAGTAGGCACTCTCGTTGAGCCCCAACCCGAGCACGCCGGCCACGAAGGGCGAGATCACGGTGTTGGTCGAGACGCTGAAGAGCCCCGGGACGCCGATGGTCTTGAAGGCCAGGGCCAGATTGAACCAGATGTAGAGCTGCAGCAGGGCCGGCAGCCCCCGAAAGACGTAGATGTAGAGCCAAGCCAGCCACGACATCACCGGATTCGGCGAACGCCGCATGATGGCGATGATCACCCCGAGGACGATGCCCGTCGCCATGCAGGCCAGGGTCAGCAAGATGGTCTGGTACAGGCCCTGGATCATCGTGTGATACGTGAAGAACTTCGGCACGTCCCCCCAGGCGATCTGGGCGTGGCGCAGGCTCGCAATGAACGCCACGAAGACCGCGACGATCACGACGGCCGAGACCCATCGTCCCCACTTGCGCAGGGGGACGATGGGCATCTCGCCGCTGAACTGGTCGGTGTCCATCAACTCGTCCACGACGCCGTGACTTTCTCCTCGAGGGGTGACGGACCGACGTCGCGACTAGCAGTACGCGTGGTAGAGAGGCTTCGCGCAGCCGTTGATCACCGGCGCGGGGATCGACACCGAGGCGACGTTCCACGCGGTCAGGATCTGCTGGTAGATGCTGTTCGCTCCACCCTTCATCAGGTTCTGCAACGCCCCATTCACGGCGCGCAGCAGGCGCACGTCCGACTTACCGACGCCGATGCCGTAGGGACCGCTCTCGATCGGCGGGTAGTTCACCGCGGTGACGGCGCCGTGCATGGTCTGCGCGTCGAAGGCGTCGGTGATGTTGTCGTTCAACACGGCGTCCGCGCGGCCCGTGGCCAGGTTCGCGAGTTCCTGCGCCGTGCTCGACGCGATGACCTCGTGGATCGGGTTGGACGCGCACGCCCCGCCGGTCGCGTTGAGTGACTGCAGGTAGAGCTCCTGGGTCGTACCGGCGGAGTCCGTCACGTTCTTGCCGCAGAGGCTCGACGGACCCGTGATGTGCTCGGGGTTGCCACCCTTCACCAGGATCCCGATGCCGTCCACGAGGTAGTCGACGAAGTTGATGAGCTGTTCGCGCGCGACCCGGTCGTTCATCGCCGTCATCGACATGTCGACGCGGCCGTCTTGGACCGCGGGCACGATGGAACTCCACACCGGCAACTGCAGGTACTTGATGCCCACCCCCAGCTCCTTGCCGATGGCGTGGGCCAGGTTGACCTCGAAGCCCACCGGGGTGTTCGCCGTGCCCGAGTAGAAGTCGTCGGGCGCGTTCTCGAACTGGGCGCCGACCAGGATGTAACCCTTCTTCAGGATCCACGACGGCAACATATTGTGCAGGGCGACGTCCTCCGTCGCCTTGGCGACGTAGGAGTTGGAGATCTTGTTGGCCATACCCGGATTGTTGACGGTCCCGGCGGAGGAGGCACTCGCCAGCGGCGCCATTCCCAGCCCCACGAGCCCCGCCGCGACGACGGCCAGACCCACCCGGCGCACTTTCGATGTGAACATATGCTCCCCCTTCACCACTGGTGGCTGGCCACCTTGACCGCCACCGCACACACTGGGACGTGAGCCCCGCATTGCGCGCACCTTAACACTGAATGTTGAGTGCTTCAACTCTCTGTTGAAATATTTCACGCCGAGACGTCGCCGTCGCGACGGGGTGGACCGGCGCGTGCCGCGGCGCCGCGGCCGCGCGAGCCGGGATCTGGGATACCATCAACGCCAATGACGACGCGCGCCGACGACCTCATCGCTTCGATCTGGCGGGACCTCTACGCCGAGAACCCCGCGCTCGAAGGGGCGCGCGGCTCCATCGACGCCGCGTTCGCGCACCTGCACGACGCCCTGCGCGCGGCGCACCAGGTCCTCGTGTGCGGCAACGGCGGGAGCGCCTCCGACGCCGAACATATCGCCGGGGAGCTCGCCAAACCCTGCGCCCTCGCGCGCCCCCTGAGCGACGAGGAGAGAGCGAATCTCGCGGCGGCGGGCGACGACGGGTACCTCGCGACGGGACTCGCGCGCGGCCTGCCCGTCTGGCCGCTGGTGAGTCAAGCCGCCCTGTTGACCGCCATCGCGAACGACCAGGGGGGCGACCTCGT
>JAKCEC010000192.1 GCA_021841725.1 Actinomycetes bacterium
GTTCTGTTCCCCGCCCGTGGTCGCCACGACGGCCACCGCGCAGCTCATCGCCTCGATGGCCGGGAGTGAGAACCCCTCGTAGAGACTGGGCACGATGGCCACCTCGGCCTCCCCGTAGAGGCGCGCCAGGGCCTCGTCGCTCACCCCCGAGACGGTGGTGACGATGTCGCCCAAGCCGAGGCGGGCCATCGCCGCGGCCACGGGCCCGTCGGGCTTGGGGCGACCGATGACGACCAGTTCGATCTCGCGCTCGGCGCGCAATTGGGCGATCGCCTCGAGGAGGGGCACCAGGCCCTTCATGGGAACGTCGGAACTCGTGGTCACCATCAGGCGACCGGGCCGTCGAACGACGTCGTCGTAGGGCCGAAAGACGTCGTGGTCGACCCCCACGGGCACCACCGTGAGCCGCTCGAGGGCGACCCCCATCTGATCGTGGATGTCGGCCTTGGAGTTGTGCGAGACCGTCAGCACCGCCGCGAGGCGGCGCACGACGCGCACCTGCATCCGCAAGAACCGGTACCACCGCCACGTGCTGTAGCGCTGCGCGAAGGACGTCGCGTGATCGAGCGCGATCGCGCGGTCCACCGTGATGGGGTGATGCAGCGTCTCGAGCAGGGGCCAGCCCTCGCGCGCCAGCGCCCCGACGCCGCGACCCAGACACTGATTGTCGTGGATAATGTCGAAGTCGGCGCGCCGCGAGCCCAGTAGTCGTCGGACCCGACGCGCGAACGCCCAGGGTTCGCCGAAGCCCCCCGACAGCGTGATGGCGAACTCGCCCACGTCGGCCAGGTCGCGGAACTCGCGCCGGGCGGGCCAGCGAAAGGGGTCCGGGTCGCGGTAGAGGTCCAGGCCGACCACGGGGGTGAAACCCACCCCCTCGTCGAGTTCGGGCCAGGGCGGACCCGAGAACACCTCGACGCTGTGCCCCAATCGAACGAGTTCGCGGGTGAGGTGTCGGGTGTAGACCCCCTGTCCCCCGCACCGGGGGTTGCCGCGGTAGACCAGGAACGCGACACGCAGTCCCCCGGGGGCGGCGGGCCGCGCCGCCACGCGCGCGGGCGTGCGCAGGGCGCGCGAGCGCGCCCAGGAATCCCTCGTGCTGGCAATGGTCGCGCGCAGGTTCTGGGGCACTCTCCAACTCTCCCGGGACGGTAGGTGTCCATTCTCGCCGATGACCAGCGAGGGCACCAAATGACGCCTCAGCGGTAGGCGGCGCTCCCCTCGGGGGCGGCCAGGCGCTGGCCGCGCGCGGTGTAGCCGAGCGCCAGTCCGGTGACGAGGGCCACCCCCGCCCCGAGCCACACGCCCACGCGCGGATTGGTGTAATTGATGACCAGCCCGATGAGGGGCGCCCCGATGGGCGTGGTCCCGAGGAAGGCAATGGCGTAGAGGCTCATCACCCGCCCGCGCATCTCCTGGGTCGAGTTGGTCTGCAGGAACGAGTTCGCCGTGGAGATCAGCGCGATGGACAACGCGCCCGTCGGCACCAGCATGATCTCGGCCCAGGTGAAGCTGGGCATCGCCCCGACCAGCGCCATCAGGACCGCGAAGCCCAGAACCAGTCCGGCCAACAGTTGCGGGGTGGGTCGCGCCCGGTAGGCCGTGGCCAGTCCCCCGGCGATGGCCCCGAGCCCCATGGCGGCCATCAAGAGTCCGTAGTCCGCGGCCGATCGCGCGTGAAAGGTCGTACGCGCGAGCAGCGGCAGGGTCACCGTGAAGTTATAGGCGAAGGTGCCGATCGCGGCGATGCTGATGAGCACGACGCGCAGCAGCGGCTGAGAGGCCGCGTAGCGCAGGCCGAGGCGCACCTGTCCTCGCTCGCGCGAGACGGTGCGCATCGGCAAGAAATCCCCGCGGCGCATCATCACCAGCGCCACCAGGACCGCGAGGTACGACGCCGCGTTGACGTCGAAGCACACGGCCGAGCCGAAGACGGCGATGAAGCCCGCCGCGATGCCCGGGCCGATGAGTCGACCCGCGTTCATCAGCACGCTGTTTAGGCTCACCGCGTTCGCGATCAAGTCGGGCCCCACCATCTCCTGGACGAAGGACTGGCGAGCGGGATTGTCGAAGAGATTCACCAGTCCCAGGAGGGCTGCGAACACGTAGAGCGCCGGCATCGACACGTGGTGCAGGCTCACCAGGAGGCCCAGGGCGAGGGCCAGTAGGCCCGACACGCTCTGGGTCACGTAGAGGATCTGGCGCTTCTCGCGGCGGTCCGCCACCAGTCCCCCGTAGGGGCCGGCGATCAGCATGGGCACGAATTGCAGCGCCACCACGTACCCGAGGTCGAGCGACGACCCGGTGGTCTGCAGCACCAGCCACCCGAGGGCGACCGACTGCATCCACGTGCCCGACACCGAGATCAGTTGACCGATGAAGTAGAGGCGAAAGTTGCGCACCCCCAGTGCGGCGAAGGTCTTGGCGGAGTAGGCGCGCGCGTTCACGACTCCTCCAACAACGATTCGAGGAATTCGACCAACGCCACCGCCCGGGCCCGCTCCGCCGGGGAGAGGGCGAGTAACTTCTGCTCGAGGAACTCGGTGCGGCGGCGGCGAACCGTGTTGAGTTCGCGACGACCGGCGGGGGTCAGCGTCACCCGGGTCGTGCGCCGATCGCTGTCGTCCTTGCGGCACGCCACCAGACCCGCCACCCGCAACGCGGTGACCAGCGGGGTGATCGAGGGTGGTCGGACCTGCTCGAACGCGGCCAGTTCGCCCAGCGTGAGGCTCTCGTACTGGTCGAGCCAGCTCAGGATCGAGGTCTGGACGGGGGACCACGAACCGGCCGCCGAGAGACGCAGACGCCGGCTCAGGCGC
>JAKCEC010000193.1 GCA_021841725.1 Actinomycetes bacterium
CCTCGGCCAGATCATCGCCCAATCGGTCTACGAGTACGCCCGCGACGACGACGCGCGCTACCGCATGGCGCGCATGGCCGACTACGGGGTGAGCCTGCGCGAGCCCGAGTCGTCGGTGGTGACGGCCACGCTACAGGGACGCGCCGTCGTGGTCACCGGCACCGTCGAGGGGTACTCGCGCGAGGGGGCCACCGCCGCGATCGTCGCGCGCGGGGGGACGTCGCCCGGGTCGGTCTCGGCCAAGACCTATTGCGTGGTGGTGGGTGAGGCGCCCGGGGTCGCCAAGGTGAACAAGGCGCGCGAGGTGGGCGTGCCCCTCGTCGCCCAGGAGTCTTTCGAGGAACTACTCGACACGGGAAGCTGGTCGGCTACCCTCGAGTAAGCATTGACAGTAGGGTTGAGGTCGTTCATGATGGAATCGTCTTTCGTCCCCGGGCACGAGTTCGCGGGGCGCTATCGGCTGACGCAACTGATCGGCGTGGGTCACACCGCCGAGGTGTACCTCGCCGAGGACCTCACCCTGCAGCGACGCGTCGTCGTCAAGGTCCTCCTCGCGCACTTGGCGGCGCACGAGGAGGTCCGGCGCGCCTTTCGCGACCAGATCGTCCAGTGCGCGGCGTTTCGTCACCCCCACCTGGCGCAGGTCCTCGACGGGGGGCAACAGGCGGGCGCCATCTTCATGGTCGCCGAATACCTCGGGGGCGGATCGCTCGAGGACCTCCTGCGTGCGGGAATCGTCCTCGGCGTCGAGGAGACCGCCCGCCTCGGGCGCGACGTGGCGTCGGGCTTGGCCTACGTCCACGAACACGCCCTGGTGCACGGCGAACTCTCCCCGACCAAGATCCTCTTCGACGAGGCGGGTCACGCGCGCATCAGCGACGTCGCGTTGGCCGGCCTCGCGGGGCCGCACCGTCACTACAGCACCCGCGACGACGTACGGTACTTCTCGCCCGAACAGGCGCGCGGCGACGTGGTCAGCGCGGCGTCGGACGTGTACGCCCTCGGATTGATCCTCTTCGAGACCGCCACGGGGGCGACGCCCTTCGAGGGGGCGACGGCCGAGGCGATGTTGCGCGAACGGCTCCACGGACCCCTCCCCACCCGACCCGAACTGGGTGGCCTGGACATCGTCCTCGCCCTCGCGACGGTCCCCGACGCCCTGACCCGTCTCACCGCGGAGGAGATGGTCATGCGCCTGTCGGGGGTGGCGCCCGACGACGGTCCCTTCGTCAAGTACGACGAACCAGCGCCGTCGCTCCTGGGGAGTTTCTCGTTGGCCGAGCCCCGTTCGTCCGTCGGCTTCCACGCGCCGTCTCCCCACCAGATCGTCGCGTCGCCGCGATCCTCGGCCACCTTTGGACAGTCGCCCGCGCCACGCCCTCCCGCGCCGCCACGGCGCTCCTCGCCCGGCGCCTTCGAGGACCTGTCACCGGTGACGACACGGCGTCGACCGGTGTACCTCGCCGCCGCGGTCCTGATCCTGGTCCTCGCGGTCGGCGGGGGGCTCGCCTGGAAGCTCGGCTACCTGTCGAGCAAGCACACCGCGCCCAGCGTCTACGGACTCACCCTGGCCGAGGCGTCGTCGCTGGCCGCGAGCGACGGCCTGAGTCTGAACGTCACGGCGCACGTCGCGTCCGCGACGGTGAAGGCGGGCGACGTCGTGACCCAATCACCGGCGGCGGGTTCCAGCGTGGCGGGGGGGTCGACGATATCGGTCACCGTGTCCAGTGGTCCGCCGAGCGTACCGGTCACGATACCGACGAGTCTCCTCGGCGCCACGTGCGCCGCCGCCACCACGACCTTGGCCGCGCTGCACGTCAGCGCCACCTGTCCGGTGGCGTCGAGTATCGCCAGCCCCACGGTGGCCAAGGGTCTCGTGGCCGGGTGGCTCTCGGGCGCCACGAAGAACCCGACCGCCGTCGCCCGGGATTCGCACCTGATCCTGGAACTCTCCGCCGGACCCAGCGCCGTCGCGACGACGACGGCCCCGGCCGCGACGTCGACCACCTCGACGCCGTCGGCGACGTCCTCCTCGACCACCACCTCGACGCCCTCGACGACGACCTCGACGTCAGCGACCACCACCACGACCGCGCGGACCCTGGCCATGCCCCAACTGGTCGGCCTGACCCGCGCCCAAGTGGTGGCCGTCCTCACCAAGGCCGGTCTGTTCTACACGACGCGCGGGCCCGGCGCGCACTCGTCGCAGTGGACGCACGTCGTGTCGACCATCCCCGCCGCGGGCACCACCGTGCCCTACCTGTCGACGGTGACGTTAAATGTCGCCCCCTGAGGGGTGCGAACTCTGCGTCGCCGCGCCGATGACCACTCGGTACGACGAGGACGACGAGTGCTGGATCGCCGAGTGCCTGATCTGTCGCGTGCCGATGGTGGTGTGGCGCGTACACGACCCGCACCCGCCCGCGGTGATTCGCGCGCGGTTGATCACGCGTCTCGGGGCGGTCGCCGACCGACTCTACGAGGGCGGCGCGTGGTACTACGACGACCACATGCGCAACATCCCCGATCACTACCACGGACACGCGCGCCGCGGCGCGGGCGCCGGGGGGTCGCGCGCCGAAAGGTAGTCTGGAGCACTATGACTGTCGACGTGATGCCGGGCGGTGAGCCTTTCTCCGCCCCGGGTGGCCCCCTTGGCGTGCTGGTCCTGCACGGTCTGACGGGCACGACGTCGAGCGTGATCGACGTCGCCCAGCGTTGCGCGCGGGCGGGCTACACGGTATTGGTGCCACGCCTCCCGGGCCACGGCACCTCGGTGGAG
>JAKCEC010000194.1 GCA_021841725.1 Actinomycetes bacterium
ACTCTCCGCCCTCGTGCAAAAGTACGCGCCCGGCGATTCCCTCAACGTCAGCTACACCACGCTCAGTGGTGCCCGGGCGTCGGTCAAGGTCACCTTGATCGCCGGCCCCGCCTTGTAGCGCGCGTCAGTGCCGGCGCGCCGGCACTGACGGCGGCCGGCCCGTATCGCGACGACGGGGGCGTGGGGTCCCCGTCGTCGCGGCGCCTCTCGCCACCGGGGGCGCGGGACGCGTGACAACGTCCTCGTCATCCGTTTCGCGACCGGCGCCGAATAGCCTTCTGACACGGAGGTCCGATGGAACAGCTCGACGAAGCCAGTGACGCACAACTCGTCACCCTGATTGGTCGCTTCCACGAGGCCGCCCTGGCCGAGGTCTACCGACGCCACGGGGGCGCGGTCTTTGGACTGGCGCGCAAGATCCTACAGAACACCCACGAGGCCGACGACGTGGCCCAGGACGTATTCGTGCGGCTCTGGAACCACCCCGATCGCTTCGACCCCCTGCGCGGCTCCCTTCGGTCGTACCTGCTCAACGACACCCACGGGCGCGCGGTCGACCTCGTGCGCTCCCTCAACGCGCGCCGCGCGCGCGAGGTGAAGGACGCGCAGCGCAGTCCGGTCGTCGCCTACGACCTCCAGCACCAGGTCTGGGACCTCGCGGTGGCCGAAGAGGTGGGTCGCGCGCTCACCACGCTGACGGCCGAGGAGCGCGAGGCCATCGAGCTGGCGTACTTCCAGGGCCACTCTTACGTGAAGGTGGCCGAGATCCTCGCGCAACCCGAGGGGACGATCAAGAGCCGCATCCGCACCGGGATGCGCAAGATGCGCACCTCGCTCGTCGAGGCCGGCATCCAAGGAGCAGACCAATGATGACCCACGACGAAGCCCAAGAACTCCTCGCCGCGTACGCGCTGCACGCCGTCGAGAACCCCGAGCGCCGCGACCTCGAGGAGCACCTCGCCGAGTGTCCGCGCTGCGCGAGCGAACTCGACGGACTCCGCGACGTCGCCACCACCCTGGGCAACGTCGGGGGGGCCGCCCCCGCCGACCTGTGGAACCGGATCGCCGAACGCCTCTACGACAACGAGGAGCTCGACGAGGTCGACGTCCCCCCGATTCGCGCGCTCGCACGCCCCGTCGCGCCCGCGGTGCCCGCGGCCGCCGTCACCCCCCTCTTCGAACGCGGCGCGGCGTCGTCGCGGCGCACGAAGTACGTCGCGGTCACCTTCGCCGCGGCCGCCGCCCTCTTGATCGGCGTGCTCAGCGTCAACCTGGTGCGCGCGAATTCCCGGGTGGCGCAACTCAACAGCGCGCTCAGCCTCGCGGGTCACAGCGTCGTGGACGCCGCCCTCGAGACGCCCGGACACGTGAACGTGACGCTCAACGGCGCCCACAGTGGCGACGTGGCGACCTTCGTGTTGGTCAACGGCGCGGGCTACCTCGTGTCGTCGAACATGACGGCCCTGGCCCCCGACAAGACCTACCAGCTCTGGGCGATCACCAAGGGCACGCCCATCTCCATCGGCCTGATGGGGGCGCACCCGAGCACGGTGTACTTCAGCATCGCCGGCGCCGCGGGGCCGGGCGAACTGGCCATCACCGTCGAGCCCGCCGGCGGCAGCGTGGCCCCCACGTCACCGGTACTGGCGGCGGGGCGCATCAGCGCCTGAGGTCGGCGAGCGCGAGACCTCAGTGGCGGAGCCCGCCGCCCGGGGTGACCGGACCCTGGTCGGACCAGGGGAAGTCGATCCACCGATCGGTCGCCTTCCAGGCGTAGTCGGGGACGATGACGGAGTGGGGCTTCTCATAGAGCACGACGGAGCGCACCTCGCGCACCGTCTCGCTGCAGAAGTCGGTCACCATCTTGAGGGTGTGTCCCGAGTCGGCCACGTCGTCGGCGATCAACACCACGGCCCCCGAGAGGTCGACCTTGCTGGGCACCGGCGGGAGCACCACCGGCATCTCCAGGCGCTCGTCGACACCGGTGTAGAACTCCACGGACATCATGAAGGCGTTCTTGACGTTGAGCGCGTAGCCCAGGGCGGCCCCGAGGAAGAAGCCGCCGCGCGCGATCGAGAGCACGATGTCGGGCTCGAAGCCCGAATCACAGATCCGCTGGGCCAGTTCGCGCGCGGCGCGGCCGAATTCCTCGTAGGTGAGCCGTTCGCGCGGGGCCATCTAAAAACGCTAGACGATGGCGCGACCGCACCCTCGGCCACGGCGCGGCGCGGTGTTCGTTAGATTGCGGGTATGGAGTACACCACCCTCGGCCACACTGGATTGCAGGTCTCGCGCATCACCCTGGGCTGCATGAGCTACGGGGTGCCCGCGCGCGGTCGCCAACCCTGGTCAATCGACCGCGACGAGGCGGTGCCCTACTTTCGTCAGGCCCTGGACCTGGGGATCAACTTCTTCGACACCGCCAACGTCTACTCCGACGGCACCTCCGAAGAGATCACCGGCGCCGCCCTCCTCTCGATGGTGCCGCGCGACGAGGTGGTCATCGCCACCAAGGTCAACGGCCGCATGAACGAGAGCGTCAACGGCATGGGGCTCTCGCGCAAGGCCATCCTCAGCGAGATCGACCACAGCCTGCGTCGCCTGGGCACCGAGTACGTGGACCTCTACCAGATCCACCGCTGGGACTACGTCACGCCCATCGAAGAGACCCTCGAGGCCCTGCACGACGTGGTGCGCGCCGGCAAGGCGCGCTACATCGGCGCCTCCTCGATGTTCGCCTGGCAATTCGCCCAGGCCCTCTA
>JAKCEC010000195.1 GCA_021841725.1 Actinomycetes bacterium
CATAGGGGGCACCAAGTGCTCCGTAGCGCTGGCCACCTGCGCCGACGACGCGGTGCAGTGGCGCGCTCGACGAGAGGTTCCCACCCACGGCGACGGCGACGTCATGGTGCGCGAACTCTCGGGTCTCCTCGTTGAGATGCTCGACGCCGCGCCCGAGACCACCCTCACCCGGATCGGCGTCGCTTGCGGCGGCCCCCTCGACGAGACCCGCGGCGTCGTGCTCTCGCCCCCCAACCTCCCGGGCTGGGACGACTTCGACGTGGTGACCCCGCTGAGCGCCCACTTCGGCGTGCCCGCTCGTCTGATGAACGACGCCAACGCCGGCGCGCTGGCCGAATGGGCGTGGGGGGCGGCGCGGGGGACCCGGACCTGCATCTTCTTGACCATGGGTACGGGCATGGGCGCGGGACTCGTCGTCGGCGGACGACTGCACCGCGGTATCTCGGGACTGGCGGGGGAGATCGGCCACTGGCGACTCGCACCCGAGGGACCCTGGGGGTTTGGCAAATACGGTTCCTTCGAGGGGTTTTGCAGCGGGGGCGGTATCGCACTGTGGGCAGCGGCCCGCGCACGCGAGGCCCTCGCCGCCGGCCAGAGCACATTGCTCGCCGCTGGCACCGGCGAACTGGCGCCGCTGACGGCGCGAGACGCCGCGGCGGCGGCGCGCGCCGGCGACGCGCTCGCGCGTGAGCTGTGGACGGACGTGGGCGAGAAACTCGGCCGCACCCTGGCGCTGCTGGTCGACCTGCTCAACCCCGAGGTGATCGCCATCGGCGGCATCTTCCCCCGGCAAGAGGAACTGCTCCGACCGAGCATGGAACACGCCCTGCGCCGCGACGCCCTCGGTCCCTCACTCGCGCACTGCCGGGTAGTACCCTCCCAGCTCGAGGAACTCATCAGCGACTACGCCGCTCTCGCGGTGGCCCTCATCGGCGAGCACTTCGACGTCACCGCCCAACGACTGAGCGCCGCCCTCTCGAGCGAGTAGAGACGGCCCGCGCCGAGAATCCCGTCGCGGGGCGCCCGCATCATCTCGCCTCACCCGTCACGTGAACGCCCCCGCCACCGGACTCGACTGCTCCGCGAGGAGTCCTCGGCGGACCGGGCCCGCGGGCCCGGCCCGTGAGGGTTGCGCCCGCGCTCCCCGACGCCGTGGCGTCGATACCCGGCGAGCGAACCCGCCGCTCGGATCTCCACCAGACTTCATTCAGACGCGAGACCTCGGTGCGGCGCCTCGGGCGCAGCCCGGCGCCTACTCCGGGTCCGCAGGGCGGCCACGACGGCACTCACCAGAAAGAGAAGGGCGGCCGATGCGGCTAGGAGCAGGCCGCGACTCAGGGCCGTGGGCCAGTAGCGCAGCGTCACGACGTGGTGCCCGCTCGGCACCACGGCCTGGAGCATGACGCCGTCCAGGGACGTGAGCCGCAGCGGTCGTCCGTCGATCAGTGCCCGCCACCCCGGCACGTCAGTGATACGCAGTTCGAGCCGCGAGGGTCGCGCGGCCGTGACGTCGATGCGCCACGCGCTCGGATCGGGTTGGCTCGACGGTTGCACGACCGCCGGGCCGGGGCCCGCGAGCGGCACCAGGGTGGCGCGCCCCGAACCGGGCACCGCGTAGAGCCCCTCACCCAACAGCACCGCGACCCGGTGCGTCCCCGCGGGGCCGGGCACGCCCGGCGGCTCCAGCACGAAGGACACGCCGTAGAGGTGGGCGAGCGCGACCGACGTGATCGCGGGGCAGAAGAGTCCGGGGGGAGACAGCACCGTCGTCGAGGCACCCGTGGCCACGCCGTAGGAGGTGTGGTACGAACGCGGGATGATCGGGTCGTAGGCGGCGAACTCGCTCACCCCGTAGGCGAGGTTCACGTCGGGTACCAGACCGGTCGAGGGGAAGGCGTTCTGCGCGCAGGTGCCGAATCCCACCAGCGAACCGCCCACCAGGCGTTGCAGGGAGGTCACCGCCGCGTTGGTGGGGAGAAATCCCGAACTCGAGGACACGATGGGCGAACCAGCGCTGAGCAGGAACGCGGTCTCGACGAGCAGCAGTACCCAGACTTCCAGCATCCCCGTGCGCCGCGCACCTCGGTGCCGCGTCGCCGCGCGCCGTGGGGAGCGCGCGGGCGAAGGGCGCCCTTCCCACCAGCGCACGACGAGCACGGCCCCGCACACCGCGAGGGCGATCGTCGGCCACAGGAAGCTCGCCCGGCGTAGCCGCCATTCGGGTGGCGCGAGGTGGTGGACGTTGAGGGTGAGCAGAATTCCTAGGGCTAGCAGACCAGTCGCCACGAGGGCGACCCCGACGCGGTAGAACGTCTCGACGAGACGTTGCCCCCGACGGGTCACCAGGGCCTGCACCCCGAAACCGGCCAGCACCGCAAGGCTGAGATCGAGTGCCGGGGTGGTGAGTTGCAGGCGAAGGACGTCCAAGAAGGGGACGTGACGAAAGATCGACAGGACGGGACTCACGAACAACAGGACCAGGAGAACAGCGCTGGTGATCGTGAAAGCGACGACCTCGCCGCGTTCACGCCATAGGGCGAGTGCCGTCACGGCCAGCACGAGGGCGATCGTGCCCACGTAGAGCATGGAGACGTAGAGGTTGTCCGGCCCGATGACCGTGGCGAGTGACGTCGGCACTCCGTTGTAGCTGGCGAAGAGCAGGTGCGTGAGGTCGTAGAGGGGCAGGTCCGACACCCGAGGTCCGACGTTACGAGACGACGCCAAGAAGTCCTGC
>JAKCEC010000196.1 GCA_021841725.1 Actinomycetes bacterium
GAGGTTCGAGAGGGGTTCGTCGAAGAGGACCAGTCCCACGCGCGCGCAGAGCGCGCGCGCGAGGGCGACGCGCTGCTGCTCGCCGCCGGAGAGTTCGTTGGGGTAACGATCGGCGAGGTGGGCGATACCCACGCGTTCGAGGAGGTCGCCGACGCGCTGGGCGCGTTCCGACTTCGACAGCGACGAACTGATGAGGGGGAAGGCGATGTTCTTGCGCACGCTCAGGTGCGGCCAGAGGGCGTAGTCCTGAAAGACCATCGACAGGCCCCGCTTCTCGGGCGCGACGAAGCGCCCGGGCCCGAACACCACCTGGCCCCCGATGACGATCTCGCCGGCGCTGGGCTGCTCAATCCCCGCCAGACACCGCAGCAACGTCGTCTTACCCGAGCCCGAGGGACCGAGTAAGACGGTGAAGGTGCCCGGTTCCACCACCAGCGACACGTCGTTCAGGGCCACCTTGGCGCCGAACTCCTTGCGCACGTTCTTGATTTCGATGCGCGACGGCTCGACCACGGGACGACTCATGAGGGGGCTCCGGCTTCTCCGATGCGACGCCACCCCGCGGGTAGGACGAGGCGGAAGATCAAGAGCACGACGCCGATGACCCCCACCATCTCCGTCAGGGTGATCACCGTGGCGGCGGATCCGATGGGCGCGAAAATAGTCCCCAGGTACGTCTCGATTACCACCGACGCCGGCTCGTGGCCGGGCTGGTAGAGGATCTGGGCGACCGCGAGTTCCGAAATCGTCTTGGTGAAGGTCAGCAGCCACGCCCACACCAGCGCCCGCGACAGCAGCGGCACCGACGTCGAGCGAAAGGCGCGCCACTTGCTGGCGCCGTGGACGCGGGCCGCCTCGGTGAGCGAGGACTGCAACTGGCCCACGGGCCCCGTCAACAGTCGCGCCTGCGACGGGACGGCCGACGCGATGAGGCCCATGATCAGCAGCGGCATCGTCTCGTAGAGGTCGACGACGTGGGCGGTGATGAAGTGTTGGTCGTAGAAGAAGATGTAGCCGACGCCGAGCACGATGCCGGGGATCGCGATGGAACCCAGGAGGAAGACGTCGGTGATGCGCTGCCCGAGGCCCGGGTTGCGTGACGCCATACGCCGGGCCAACACGTAGGCCAGCACCAGGGTGCCACTGGCCACCCAAATCCCCAACTGGTTCGACGTCCACAACGGGGGGCCGAGGGTGGTGAAGGACGGCAGCGGCTGAAAGACGTCCCGGTACGACTGCAGCGTCCAGTGGATGCCCGTGGCGGTGATGAAACTGTCGGTGTTGGTGAGGGAACTCGTGATGGCGCCCAGCAGCGGCAGGCCCAGGACGAAGAACATGAAGAGGCCGAGGGCGCCGGTGATGGCCAGGCGCGTCGCGGTGGCGAACTGGTGACGGCGCACCGACTTGGTGCGACCGCTCAACACGGCGTAGGAGCGACCGCGCATGACCCGCGCTTGGAGGAATACGGGGGGCACCGTGGCGAGGATGAGCACCCCCGCGATGACCGCGGCCACCGGAAAATTCGCCGGAAACGCGTAGATGGCGTTGAAGAGGGTGTAGGTGGCGATGGGAAAGTGGGCGGACGACCCCAGCGTGAAGGCCACGCCGAAGTCGCTCATGGCCTCGGCGAAGGAGATGACGAACGCACTGAGCAGGGCGGGCGCGATGATGGGTAGCACCGTGCGTACGGTCAGCAGACGACCCGCGCCGTGCACGCGCGCGGCGTCTTCGAACTCCGAGCCGAGACCGCGCATCCCCACCGAAATCACGAAGTAGGAGAAGGGCAGGGCGGCGGTCGAGAGGACGAACACGATGCCCGACGCCCCAAAGAACATGTGGTAAAAGAAGAGCGTATGGACGCCGAGCGCCGATCCCAGCTCCCCCGGGGCGACGACGTCGGTCCAGCCGAGCGTGGTCATCCACGTCGGGATCAGGAGCAGTAGCCACATCGAACCGGACCAGATGCGGCGACCGTAGACGTTGGTGCGCTGCACGATCCAGGCGATGACGGTCGCGAAGGACACCGCGAGGACGCCCACCAACGTGGCGACCCACAGGGAGTCGAGGATTCCGCGACCGGTGTACCCCTGGAAGGCGGACGCGATGTTGGACAGCGTGAAGTAGGAGGTGCCCTGTCGAAAGAGTCGCGGACTGACCGCCACGGCCACGAAGGTCAGGACCGGGACGATGATCAACCCCATCAGCACGACCCACACCACGAGACCGGACCAGCGCACGCGGCGCCGACGCGCCCGGGGTGGGCGCGTCGGCGTCGTTTCAGCGAGGAAGGTTTCGATGGCCACGAGAGTGAGACCTCGCAACTCCGACCCGGCTACGCAGGTAGCCGGGTCGGAGTTGACGGGGACGACTTCAGTTGATGATGTTCTTGACGAACCAGGTGTTGATCTGGTTCTCCAGCGGGCCCCACACGTAGGGGTTGATCGTGAACGCGTGGGTCACGTTGAAGTTGGGCACGAACTTCTCGGGGGCGACGCCCTTGATGACCGGCCAGAACAGGCCGTCACCGTACGGGTCGCCGTGCTGCATGGCGACTTGGCCCGCGGCGGAGGCCACGAAGGCCACGAACTTCTCGGCGTCCTTCTGCAGCGCCGGCGACAACTTATTGTCGACCGCGAGGTTGCTCGAGAGGGCGACGGAATAGTCGAGGTACTTCACCTTGCCGGTCGGCCAGAAGGGC